>JAYKHK010000153.1:0-4001 GCA_035284785.1 Cyanobacteriota bacterium
CACGGGCGTGGGCATCGAGGGAGGCGCAGGGAGCGCTTTGGGAGATCAGGTCCTCGAGTTCCGAGGGCTGCAGGCCCATGGCATGGGCCAACTCCAACCGGTTCGGCTGACGCCCCAGACGATGCGAAAGCTCGCGGCTGATGCGCCGCATCTTGGAGAGCTTCTCGCTGATGTGGATCGGCAGACGAATCGTGCGAGCGCTGTTGTCGATCGCGCGGGTCATCCCTTGGCGAATCCACCAGTAGGCGTAGGTGGAAAACTTGTAGCCCATGGCGGGGTCGAACTTGTCGACGGCCCGCTCCAGGCCGATTGCCCCCTCCTGCACAAGATCCAGGAGCTCAAGGCCCTGATTTTGATACTTCTTGGCCACGCTCACCACCAGGCGGAGATTAGCGGCCATCATTCGATCGCGGGCCCGCTGACCCATACGGATCTGGCGCTTTTGGCGAGAGGTGAGCGTGTCGGCTGGAATCCCCTGCAGGGCCTTCCCCTGTTGAACGAAGCGCGCTAGCTGGACTTCTTCGGCTGGGGTAAGCAGAGGCACACGTCCGATGGTGCCCAGATACCAACCGATGGAATCGGTGTTAAGGCGGCCGGGCGATTTGGTGGCTCCTACAAGACTAGGGTCACCCTCCCAAACGGCATAGGCAGCGTTGGCCTCGGCCAACCGCTGGCTGATCGTCAGAGTCTTTTGAAAGGAGGTGATGGCTGTCTTTAGGCGGCCCTGGTTCACATACACATCCGCAGCCTTGGAATGGGCCACGGCAAGCTCACGCTGCCAAGCGACATTGGAAGGATCGGACTCAGCCAATCGCTGGCTAATTGACAGACTCATTGTAAATGCGTTGAGGGCTTCATCAAGCAGGCCCTGGTATACATATACTTCACCCACCCTCGCATGGGCAGTGGCAAGATCACATTGCCAACCTATATTGGATGGATCGTCCTCGGCTAATCGTCCATATATCGCCAGTGTTTCCTTGTAAGAGGCAAGGGCATCCTCCAGTCGAGGTTCACTCATGCAAATATCACCCAAAAGACAATGAGCGCACGCTAACGCGGAAGCCTGATCGCTGCACTCGGCCAACTCCACCAGGGAACGCGCTTCCCGTTCTAAGGTGGTTGTTTCCCCACGGGAAAAACGCACTTGAAGTGGGATGAGTAGCGCCTGCACCAGTGAAGATCTCTGCAGCCAGCCCTTGGTGGCTGCCACTTCAGTCAGCGAAATGGCCAGGGCTTGGTGCCCCTCAGCATTCTGACGAAGATTCCGCTCCAATGCTTCACACTCCGCCGCTGCCGCCTCCTGATCGATTGCGAAAAGGTGGTGCAGGGACTCGATGTGGGCGTGAACGCTGGTGGCACGCTCCAGATAGGTTCTTGCGCGGATGGACAGGGTGCGCCAATGGAGGGGCATCTTTCGCCGCAAATGCTCCCGCAGCACCAGACGCGTTGCCTCATGCACATTCACCGCGCGCTCTCCCCGAGCTGGAAAGGGCTCAACCACTTTGAGGGCGCACAGCCGTTCGTGCAATCGCTCGGCTTCGCATGGCGCCACCGCCAACAGGCTGGATAGAAACGGTGGATCGAACCAATGGGGGATCGCGGCAGCCAGCAACGCTTGCTTCAGTGCGTCCCGCTCAACGGCCGATTCGTCTGGATAGGCCAAATCAATCGTTAGCAAAGCAAGCATAGCCGGGTCAGCTTCGACGGATTGCAACAATTGCAGGCGCTCAGCAAAATTCATAGTAGTCAACGCTTGACCGAAAGCATTTGGGCTATTAACGACGTTTTATCCTTCTGATCACTTAAACAGTTACAAGCCCAAACAATTTTCTCAAGTGTGAGATCAGGTTGATTGTCGATTCCAAAAGCCAACCATTCCTCAGGCGTCGGCTGACGCAGCCGGATCAGGTGTGAACGCCTCGTTTCCCAAGGTTCACCCATTGTGGCCAAAGTGCGCTGGCCGCAAATCACAAGGCGAAGCCAAGGCAAGCGCATCATCGCCAGCAGCAGGCTCTTGCGGACCCAATCTTCCGCTTCACCAGCAACTTCAAAGGAATCAAAGATCAATAGCGTGGGACACGGGTCCGACTTCAGTTTTAATAGAAGCTCCGCAAAGCGGCTGACCAAGGAACCAGATGCAGGAGGTGGCAAATCCAATTGGAAGGCAAGGCTATTTATTTCCATATCTAGGTCTGTAGTCCCCTTGAAGTCAAAGCGCCCGCAACGAAGGCCAGCCAGGTCAAGTGCCACAGTCAGAAACTGATTGATCAGATGAGTTTTGCCTGTGCATGAGTCTCCTTGTAACAGCAACAACCGGTAACGCGCCTCAGCCTGGAGAAGGTGTTGAAAGGCTTCTTGGGTTTCTAGGTGATTTGCTACGCGAAAGGTGAAAGATACACCAATCTCTGGCCATGAGCCTGGTATCGTTACGTCGTGGCTTATCTGCTGGCTAGAATCGATGCTAGCGGCCGGCTTTCCACGCTGCAATGCCGTTTCATGAGTCTTCGACAACGGGACATCACTGTCATTGAGAATCAGCGCAAGGATGCCCTGATTGCCGGAGGGAAAATAATGACCATTATGGAAATCCTTCAGCACCGTTGGCACGTGCTGATGCTCACCGCCGTCAGGCAGGATCGGGAAGAAGCGTGAATTTGTTAGACGAGAATCATAAAGATCACTAGTAATGATTGCGCTTTCCCATGTCACCCCACAACCGCCACCAGAGGCTATGTCCTCTCGCTTTTCAAACAAGAGTTTATACCGCTCTGAGCAGACGATTAACACCACATCAGCATCTTCGATGGAGTGCTGCATCCAGGGGCGCCAGCCTTTATCTGGTGGGCGGTGGGGATAGAGGTGATCGGTGATCGGCTCCACCCCGTTTTCCCGCAACCACTCCGCAAGCTCGCCAACGCGCTCGACCAACTCTCCCTCGTGGGCGTAGCTGATGAACACCTTCGGCTTGGGGGTCGCGCCATGGGTGTCAATACTGGCCATAAGCTTGGTGGTTGATTGGTGGGCTCTCGACCTGAGCGCCGATAAGAACTTGAACAAGTGATATCATAGCAAACTAAGGCAGCCACGCCAAATCTTCGTCACCCCTCCCAAATATTTGTTCGACTGCATGCCGATCATTCGGACTTTTGATAAGTCTCACCGCCTTGGAGCGGGGTGTCTCATCAAATGATGCAATTTTAATTGTGGCTGATCTGGTCTGGTTTTATGCTTAAGCAACTTAGCCATTTACGGCAGGAACTTGTATCCAGCCTAAGCGCGCAGCATTCCATCCACTCTTTTAGGTCTCGCTGAGAGGAGAATCGATCAGCGCTCGTGCTTGCTTTGCAGAGCATTTGGTGCAAACGTACTGCACTAGGCTGAAAAATAATAGGTGAGAACCAATAATGATTCCCAGCGCTGAAGCACTTTGGGTAATCGTTTTGACTCTCTGTTTCATGCATTACGCACATTGGGGTTTTTCGCCGGTAAATCTGAAATATAATGGGCTGCGCCAGATAAGCATGCAGAACCTTAATGTAATAGAGGCTTCTAGGGCTGCCAATTCTTGGGTGCATGCAGGTTCAGCCCAGTCTGGACATTGGCGGGGCCGCTGCCAGGAAGGCCGCCTGGTCCTCTGACTCCCCCACCCCACCACCGGCTCCACCCACTCCAGCGGTGCCGCCACGGGTCCGGCGAGGGGCGAGAGGGCGCGCCAGAAGCCCCGCTGGGCACCGCCGGCCTGGCGCTGGAGCTGGTAGTCCTTCCCCAGCCATACCGGCCGCCGCAGCGACTCCTCTGTCGCCCTATACCCCAGGGCGGCGCGGCCGCCAAAGCCCTTGGCTCCGGGCGGTGGGGGCACCTCCCCTGCCGCCACCAGGTGCGGGGCATCAAGCTGCACCAGCAGCGCATGAACGCACAGCTGCTCCATGCGGGATGCGGTTCCCCGTACGCCGTCGGCGTCCCAGTCCCAGAGCGAGGGGCTGAAGTTGGTGTGCTCC
>JAYKHK010000154.1:0-20552 GCA_035284785.1 Cyanobacteriota bacterium
TTGCGCAACGACCTTTCCACCAGCTCATCCATATCGCCTTTGTAGCCATTGATGCGGGCGCCAAAGGCAATATTTTCATAAATGCTCTTCGGAAACGGATTCGGCTTTTGAAACACCATGCCGATGCGTCGCCTCACCTCGACAGGATCGACACGCTTGTCGTAGAGATCATGGCCGTCAAAAATGACGCGACCCTTCAAGCTGCAACCGGGAATCAGATCATTCATGCGATTGATGGCCCGCAACACGGTCGATTTGCCGCAGCCTGAGGGGCCGATAAAAGCGGTCACCCCCTGGCGGGGAATCTCGAGATAAACATTCCGCACCGCTTCAAAACTTCCATAGGAAATGGATACGTCTTGCAGCGACAGGCAGTAATCAGTGTTGGCGGGTGTCGCTGTGATGGGAGCCATGGTGGTGGAGAAGGTCATGCAGGGGAAGCCAAAACGCAGAGGGGGAAGCTCAAACGTTTTTGAGCGTCGAGAACCAGCGAGAGAGGAGGTTGGCCACAAGAATCATCAGCACCAGAATAAAAGAAGCCGCCCAGGCCAATTGATTCTGAGGTTCATAGGGCATGATGGCAAAGTTGAAGATCAACACAGACATCGTTGCAATAGGGTTGAACACTCCCTCCGGCCAGAACGGTGAAAACAGGGCGGTGAAAATCAAGGGGGCTGTTTCACCGGCTGCCCTGGCGATCGCCAGCACGGTGCCCGTCGCGATCGGTGTCAACGCAGCGGGCAGGGTGACCCGGGTGATCGTGACAAAACGGGAAGCGCCAACCCCGTAGGAACCGAGGCGCAAATCATTGGAAACCAGGCGCAACCCTTCATCGGTGGTTTTGATCAACGTAGGCAACATCAACACGGCCAGGGCCAGCCCGCCGGCCAGGGCGCTGTAGCTCTGCCCAAAAAAGATGCGGGTGGACACAATGGCGCCATACACGAAGACACCACTGATGATCGATGGCACTCCCGCCAACACATCGTTGCCAAATCTCACAAACTGTGAGAACCAGCCCTTGTTGGCAAATTCAGCCAGATAAACGCCGCCCCCCACGCCAACTGGAATGGCAACCAGGGAGGCCAGGGCTGTCACAATCGCAGTGCCAAGGATGGCATTGCCAATCCCCCCGCCCTCGCTGCCTGGCGGTGGGGGCAGCTGGCTGAACAAACTCGGTTGGATGAGGCTGCCGCCTTTGAGGAGCACATAGGCGAGAACAAGCAGCAAGGGCAGCACAGCGATCGAAGCGAAGACACCGGCGAGCAGGTTTAAGCAGCGATTCAAGATGTTTCGGCCCAGGGAAGCGTTGTAATGCAAACTACGGCGAGGAAAAGCCCTTAAATCCTGAGAAAATCGGTTGGATGCGGTTGGGGGTGTCATGGCAGGGGCAGGATGGATCAATACCGCAGGCTGAGGCGTCGAACCACGACTTGCGCCAAGATGTTGACCACAAATGTCAGCAACATCAACACGAGGGCGGCATACATCAAGGCTGACACTTGAATGCCATCGGCCTCGCCAAATTGATTGGCCAACATCGAGGAGATCGTGTTGGCTGGGGCGAGCAACGACAGGTTGAAGGTCATCGAATTGCCGATGATCATCGTCACCGCCATGGTTTCACCCATGGCCCGGCCCAGCGCCAGCATCACTCCCCCCGTGATGGCGGAGATGGCAGCCGGGAGAATGATGTTGAAGATGGCGCCCCAGCGGGTGGTGCCCACCCCGTAGGCGGCCTGTCGCAACTCGATGGGCACCTGCTGGAGCGCATCCCTGGCGATCGCTGTGATGATCGGCAGAATCATCACCACCAAAATCAAAATCGCTGGCGCCATGCCCGGTCCCTGGGGCACGCTCGCAAATAACGGCATCCAGCCGAGCGAGTTGTGCAACCCCTGCAGCAGGGGGCGGATGACGGGCTCCATCACAAAGATGGCCCACAGGCCAAGCACCACGGATGGAATTGCGGCCAACAGTTCCACCATCCCCCCAATCAGATGGCGAATCGAGAGGGGCAGCAGATCCTCCGTGATGAAGATCGCCGTTCCCACACCGAGGGGCACCGCCAGGAGCAGCGCCAGGAAGGAGCTGACCAAAGTGCCGTAGATCGCCGTGAACGCCCCGTAGGTGTTGTTCACCGGATCCCAGGCCGATGTGGTGAGAAAGCTCCAGCCAAAGGTTTGGATGGCCTCCCAGGCCCCTCGCAACACGGTGGCAAAGATGGCCGCAAGCAGGGCCGCCACCAGGGCTGCGAGCACGAAGGTGAGCTGCCGAAACCCTTGATCCACAAGCTTTTCGCTGGTGGGGCGGCGGCGAAGGGTGAAGGCCTCGGATCTGGATTCGCCTGTCATGCAGCTGCCGCCGGGAGATCATGCGCTCTCCCAGCGATCTTGACAGCCACCGGAGCCCCGCTGTTTAAGGAGGGTTTAAAGCTTCAGGACTGGCAGGTAGCGTTGGGCCTCAGGCGCGTGGATCGAACTCGGACATGGGGCGAATTGTGGGCATCGACCTGGGCACCACCAACTCGGTGGTGGCGGTGCTCGAGGGCGGCCGGCCCCTGGTGATCGCCAATGCGGAGGGTGCCCGCACCACCCCCTCCGTGGTGGGGTTCACGCGGGAGCAGGAGCTGTTGGTGGGGCAGGCCGCCCGGCGCCAACTGGTGCTCAACCCCCGCAACACGTTTGCCAACCTCAAACGGTTCATCGGCCGCCGTTGGGAGGAGCTGGAGGAGGGCACCCTGGCGGTTCCCTACACCGTGCGGGCCAACGATGCGGGGCAGGTGCGGGTGGTTTGCCCGGCCACCGAGCGGGAATATGCGCCGGAGGAGCTGCAGGCCTGCATCCTGCGCAAATTGGTGGACGACGCTTCGACCTATCTGGGCGAGCCCGTGGAGGCGGCCGTGATCACCGTGCCCGCCTATTTCAATGACGCGCAGCGCCAGGCCACCCGTGATGCGGGGCGGTTGGCGGGCATCCAAGTGGAGCGCATCCTCAATGAACCCACGGCGGCGGCCCTGGCCTACGGCTTCGATCGCAGCGCGGTGAAACGGGTGTTGGTGTTCGATCTGGGCGGGGGCACCTTTGACGTGTCGGTGTTGCGCATTGCCAATGGCGTCTTTGATGTCAAAGCCACCAGCGGCGACACCCAGCTCGGCGGCAACGATTGGGATCAGCGCATCGTGGATTGGGTGGCGGAGGCCTTCCTCAAAGCGCACAACCTCGATCTGCGGCGCGACCGCCAGGCGCTGCAGCGCCTCAGCGAGGCTGCGGAGAAGGCCAAGCAAGAGCTCTCCGGGGTGCAGACCACCCCCATTTCCCTGCCCTTCATCGCCACCGGGCCGGAGGGCCCGCTCCACATCGAAACCACCCTGGAGCGCCCCACCTTCGAGGGTCTCTGCCCCGAGTTGCTGGATCGCCTGTTGCGGCCCGTGCAGCGCGCCCTGCGGGATGCCAACCTCAACGCGGAATCGATCGATGATGTGGTGCTCGTGGGTGGCGGCACGCGCATGCCCATGGTGCAAAACATGGTGCGCACGCTCATCCCGCGAGACCCCTGTCAATCCGTCAATCCCGATGAGGTCGTGGCGATCGGTGCGGCGGTGCAAGCCGGAATCTTGACGGGTGAATTGCGGGATTTGATGCTCAACGATGTCACGCCCCTGTCGTTGGGATTGGAAACCATCGGCGGCTTGATGAAGGTGTTGATCCCGCGCAACACCCAGATTCCGGTGCGCAGAAGCGATGTTTTCAGCACCTCAGAAGCGAATCAAAACTCGGTGGACATCCATGTGCTGCAGGGCGAACGGCAGATGGCAGCCGATAACAAGTCGCTCGGGCGCTTCCGCCTCTCCGGGATCCCCCCCGCCCCCCGCGGCGTGCCCCAGGTGCAGGTGTCGTTTGACATCGACGCCAATGGTTTGTTGCAGGTGTCCGCCACGGATCGCACCACCGGCCGCCAGCAAAGCGTGTCGATTCAGGGAGGCTCCAACCTCAGCGAAGAGGAGATTCAGGCGCTGTTGGAGGAAGCGGAACGCAAGGCCGCGGAAGATCGCCGCAAGCGTGCCGTGATCGATCGTCGCAACCGCGCCCTCACCCTGGTCTCCCAGGCGGAGCGACGGCTCCGCGATGCCGCCCTGGAGCTGGGCCCCTACGGGGCCGAACGGCAACAGCGCAGCGTGGAGATGGCCGTCAGGCAGGTGCAGGATTTGCTTGCGGACCAGAACGCGGAGGATCCTGAGCTGGAGTTGGCGGTGAGCCAGTTGCAGGAAGCCCTGTTCGGTCTCAACCGCCGCCTGCTCAGCGAGCAGCGCAGTGAAGGGGGTCCCCTCCAGGGTCTGAAAAACACCCTGGGCTCCCTCAAGGATGAGCTCTTTGCCGACGACGACTGGGACACCTGGGAACCACCCTCCCGGGGCGATCGCTGGGACCGATCCGACCCCTGGGACGAGCGGCCGCCCCGCCTGGACCGTTATCGCGAGAACGCCCCCCCCTATCGCCAGGACGCAGCTCCTTACCTCGGCGAGGAGCTGCCGTTCCGCGAGCCGCGCGCGCCCCGTCGCCCTCCCGATTCGGATCCATCCTTGAGCTCCTTCAATTTCGGACGGGATCGCTCACCCCGCTGGGAGCGGGAGGATGACGACCCCTGGGGTCCCCTGTGACGCCCCTCTGATGGCAGGACTGGGCGCGATGGATTACTGGCAGGTGCTGGGCTTGGAGCCCGGCGCCGATCCGGCGCGGCTGAAACGGGCCTTCCGCGATCAGGCGCGCCGCTGGCATCCCGATCTCAACGGCAACGATCCCGTGGCCGAAGAGCGCTTCAAGTTGGTGAATGAGGCCTATGCGGTGCTCTCCGATCCACGCCGGCGGCGAGCCTGGGAAACCGGAGAGGAGGCTGGTGGCGCCCAGGGGGGCGGCCGCAGCAACGATCCCTTCGCCCAAGGCTTCCCGAACTTCGAGTCCTATCTCGATGAGCTGTTGGGTCCCCCCCGCGAGTCGCGGCAGGAGCCGCAAGAGGAGCCCCTGGAGGAGTCGCGGGAGGCCCGAGTCACCACCTCCTCGCCGCCTCCCCCCCCCGTGCGGGCCAGTGAGGCGCAGGAAACGCTGGTGGAGCTCGAACCCGAGCAAGCCCTCGCTGGCGAGCGGGTGGAGTTGGAGCTACACGATGGCACGGTGGTGGAAGTGTGGACCCCTCCTCTGGCAGGCGATGGCTGGCGGCTGCGCCTGCCCGGCCTCGGCCCCGGCGGAGCGGATCACTTTCTGCATCTGCGGGTGCGCACCCCCGAGGGCCTGCGGGTGGATGGCCTGCGGGTGCTCTACGCCCTTGAGCTGACCCCGGCCGAGGCCGCCCTGGGCTGCCACCAGCTCGTGCCCACCCTGGCGGGCCCGGTGCGGCTTCGCATCCCGGCGGGATCCTCCAGCGGCCGCTTGTTGCGCCTGCGGGGCAGGGGGCTGCGCCTGGGGGAGCAGGTGGGGGATCAGATCGTCGAGCTGCGCATCGTGGTGCCCGCCCAGCTGAGCGAGGCCGAGGAGGCCCTCTACCGGCGTCTCCAGGAGCTGGCCGACGCCGACGCCGGGTGAGACACTGGCGAGCGCGTTAGCCACCGCGCCCTTGGGCCCCCGTGATGCCATGGCCATGCCCGTGCATGTGCTCCTCTTCGATGCCGGCAGTGAGGACGAAGGCATCCACTCGATTGAGCTGGGTGGCCGCACGGTGGTGCTCCTCTTTGAAGACGCTGAGGATGCGGAGCGCTATGCGGGGCTGTTGGAGGCCCAGGACTTTCCCCTGCCCAGCGTCGAACGCATCAACCGGGAGGATGTGGAGCTGTTTTGCGCCCAGGCGGGCTACGAGGCCAGATTTGTGCCGGCGGGTTTCTTGCCCAACAGCGAGGAGGATCGACTGCTGATCGCCCCTCCGCCTCAAAATCTCGATGTGAATCACTGGAAAAACGCAGAGGGTCCGCCCCCGGAGCCCGGCCCCGATGAGCCCGGCCAGGCCCTGGATCCGGAATTGGAAGCCTTCCGCCGCCGGCTGGAGGGCCTGCTGTGAGGGAGCTGAATCGCGGCCATCTGCTCACGGAATTGGCCAATCCCCTCAGTCACAACTTGGATCAACTGCCCACGGCGGAGCTGGTGGAGCTGTTTTGTCAAAACGATTTGGAACCGCAGCGGGCTGTGCAGCAGGCGGCGCCCCAGCTCAGCGAGGCCATTGAGGCCATCGCCGGCCGCTTGAGGCAGGGGGGGCGGCTCTTCTATCTCGGAGCAGGCACCTCTGGTCGGCTGGGGGTGTTGGATGCGGCGGAATGTCCGCCCACCTTCTGCTCCCCGCCCGAGCTGGTTCAGGGAATCCTGGCGGGAGGCGCGCCAGCTCTGCTGCGCAGCTCCGAAGGGATGGAGGATCTGCCCGAGCAGGGGCAGAAGGATTTGGAAGCGCGCGGCTTTGGTCCGGGCGATGGGCTGGTGGGCATCGCGGCGGGGGGCACCACCCCCTACGTGCTCGGGGGCCTGCGCCATGGTCAAACCATCGGCGCCCTCACCATTGCCATGGCCTGCGTGCCCAGCGAGCAGGTCCCCATGCCCTGCGACATCGACATCCGCCTGCTGACTGGCCCGGAATTGCTCACGGGCTCCACCCGTCTCAAAGCGGGCACGGCCACCAAAATGGCCCTCAACATCCTCTCCACGGGCGTGATGGTGCGCCTGGGCAAGGTCTATGGCAATCGCATGGTGGATGTGTCGGTGAGCAACGCCAAGCTGGAGGATCGAGCCCTGCGAATCCTGGCCGACCTGGCGGGGGTGGATCGGCCGCGGGGGCGTGCCCTGCTGGCTGAGAGCGCGGGCTCGGTCAAATGCGCCCTGCTGATGGCCTTGGGCGGGTTGGAGGCGCCGGCCGCCTCAGCCGCCCTGCAACGCCATGGCCCCTCCCTGCGCACCACCCTGGAGGCTATGGGGTTGGCGCTGCCTCACCCCAGTAGGGAGCCGTGAACAGCTCGGTGCGCTGACGCGTCGCCAGGGGCACCTGCTCGGCAGGGGTCATCAGAGCGTGGCGCAAGGCCCTGTGGGCCGAGCTGCTCGGCCGCTGCACGCCGATCCGCTCAGCCGCCAACCGCACGATCTCCTTCGCCAGGGCGGCGTTGGCCTTCAGGTTGTCGATCACCATCTCCACGGTGACGGAGGCATGCTCCTGATGCCAGCAGTCGTAGTCGGTGACCATCGCCAGGGTGGCGTAGGCCATCTCCGCCTCGCGGGCCAGGCGAGCTTCGGTGTGGTTGGTCATGCCGATCACCGCGCATCCCCAAGACCGGTAAAGCTCAGACTCGGCGCGGGTGGAGAAGGCTGGCCCTTCCATGCACAGGTAGGTGCCGCCGCGATGGAGCGCCCGGCCCTCGGGCATCAGGCTGTCGGCCACATCGGCCAGGATCGCGCTCAACGTGGGGCAGAAGGGATCGGCGGCGGTGACGTGGGCCACCAACCCCTCCCCGAAGAAACTCAGGGGGCGCTGGTGGGTGCGATCAATGAATTGATCGGGCACGAGCATGTCGAGCGGGCGCACCTGCTCCTGCAGCGAGCCCACCGCAGAGACCGAGAGAATCCATCGCACGCCAAGGGAGCGCAGCGCCCAGAGATTGGCCTTGTAGGGCACCTCCGTGGGCGAGTAGGTGTGGTGGCGGCCATGGCGGGCCAGGAACACCACCTCCAGCTCCCCGATGCGTCCCAGGCGCAGGGCGTCGGAAGGCTCGCCGTAGGGGGTGGGCACCACCAGCTCCTGCACGTCCTCCAGTCCCTCGATGGCATAGAGGCCACTGCCGCCGAGAACGCCCAATCGGGCTTTGTTGAGGTCGGGAGCAGCGATGGTCATGCAGAGCAACAATCCTGCGTGAGTTTTACAGGAGCTGAAGCAGGGCCACTCCGCCCCACGGGGCGGATTCCACGGCGACCCCGCTGGAGCCGATCACCCTTGCCAGCGAAGAAAGGCGCCGGGCTGAAGGGGCAGCCAGGGGCAGGCGAGGTTGGCGGCTTGATGCAATTCCGAAAGAGGGCGCCGCTCGGGCTCCAACTCGGCGGAGGGATGGCTGCTGCGCGGCCCATCAGGCGCCAAGAGCAGGGTGACTGCCCGGGTTTGGGGCCATCCGGCGAGCAGGGCCAGCAGCTCTGCCAGATCGGCAGGTTGCAACTCCTGATCGGGTTGGGCCATCAGCAACGCAGCCAGGGTGGGGCGCTCCAGCAGGGCCAACAGGCGGGGATGCTCTTCCACGGCCAGCCGAAGCCGGCGGGCGTCGACCCAACGCTGCAACTCTTGCTGCCGCAGGTGATCCCGCTTGAGGTCCACCCCCTCCGCCTGCCAGGCCACCACGGCCGTGGGCCCGGGGCTGTCGGCAGCCGCAGCCGCGGCGCCCTGGCTCTCCAGAGCGGAATCCATCAGGTGGCCCAGCTTCAACCGCTTGGCCGAGAGGTAGGCCGCGTTGTGGGCACCGGCATCGATCACCAGCGGCACCCGATCATCCACCCGCAAGCCATAGCCATCGAGGCCGGCAATCTTGCGGGGGTTGTTGGTGATCAGCCGCAGCCGCCGCACCCCCAGATCGCTGAGGATTTGGGCGCCGACGCCATAGTTGCGCAGATCGGCCGGGAAGCCCAGCCGCTCGTTGGCTTCCACCGTGTCCAAGCCGCCATCTTGAAGGCTGTAGGCCCGCAACTTGTTCACCAGGCCAATGCCACGCCCCTCCTGGCGCAAATACACCACCACACCCTCGCCAGCCGCTTCAATCATTCGCAACGCCGCCTCCAGTTGGGGCCGGCAATCACAGCGCAGGGAGCCAAAGGCATCGCCCGTGAGGCACTCGCTGTGCACCCGCACCAAAACAGGCCCGCTGGCTCGCTCGGGCGTGCCCTTGACCAAGGCCACATGCTCGCTGCCATCGAGCTCATTGCGGTAGCCGATCGCCCGGAAATCACCGAAGGCGCTGGGCAGCAGAGCCTCCGCCATCCGCCTGACAAAGCGTTCGGTGGCCAGCCGATAGCGAATCAGATCGGCGATGGAAATCAGCCGCAGGCCGTGGTCGCGGGCATAGCGCACCAGCTCCGGCAACCGTGCCATGGAGCCATCGGCATTTTGGATCTCGCAGATCACCCCGGCGGGGAGCAGTCCCGCCAGTCGCGCCAGGTCGACGGCCGCCTCGGTGTGGCCCGCCCGCTTGAGCACGCCCCCGGCCCGAGCGCGCAGGGGGAAGACATGGCCCGGCCGCCGCAGATCGGCCGGGCGGCTCTGCGGATGGATCGCCACTTGAATGGTGCGGGCCCGATCCTCCGCAGAGATCCCCGTGCCCACGCCGTGTTCCGGGCCCGCATCCACGCTCACCGTGAAGGCTGTCTGGTTGCAATCGGTGTTGTGATCCACCATCAAGGGCAGATCGAGGGCATCCAATCGCTCACCCTCCATCGCCAGACAGATCAGGCCGCGGGCGTAGGTGGCCATGAAATTGATCTGTTGCGGCGTGGCGAATTGGGCCGCGCAGATCAAATCACCTTCGTTTTCCCGATTTTCATCATCCACCACCACAATCGCCTCGCCATTGCGGATCGCCGCCAGGGCATCGGCAATGCAATCAAACCGCAGGGTTGGCTCGCTGTCGCTGATTTGGCGCTCCGGAGTGAGAGTCAAGGAAACCGTGCTCGCAACAACCTATGCAGCTTTATAGAACCTGATGGAACCCCGGCGGGTCCCAGTGGACTCCCGGATTCGAAGCGCACGCCCGTAAGATCAAGCGTTTTGCGAGCCAAGGAATGACGGCAGGGCGGGTCGCGGTGATCGGTGCAAGCGGTTACGGCGGACTCCAAACGCTGCGTCTGCTCAAGGAGCACCCCGGGTTCGAGGTGACCTTCCTGGGTGGGGAGCGCAGCAGCGGCAAGCGCTGGAGCGATCTGGTGCCCTTCCTGCCCTTGAGCGGCGATCCGGTGGTGCAGGAGTGTGATCCGGAGGCGATCGCCGCCGCTGCCGACCTGGCCGTGTTGAGCCTGCCCAACGGTCTGGCGTCCCAGCTGGCGCCGCCTCTGTTGGCCAAGGGGGTGAAGGTGGTGGATCTCTCCGCCGACTACCGCTACCGCTCCTTGAGCCATTGGCAGGAGGTCTACAGCAGCGAGGCCCGCCAACACCCCCGCCAGGATGCTGATCTCTGCGCCGAGGCGGTGTATGGCTTGGTGGAATGGGATGCGCAACGCATCGGCCGGGCCCGCCTGGTGGCTGCTCCAGGCTGCTTCCCCACGGCGAGCCTGCTGGCGTTGATGCCCTTCCTGAGCCAGGGCTTGATCGAGTTCAACGGCATCGTGATCGACGCCAAAACAGGCACCTCAGGTGGCGGTCGGGCGGCGAAGGAGCACCTGTTGCTCGCCGAGGCCGGCGAAGCCGTCGCCCCCTACGGCGTGATCGGCCATCGCCACACCAGTGAAATCGAGCAGCAGTGCAGCCAGGCCAGCGGCCAGCCCCTGATGGTGCAGTTCACCCCCCATCTGATTCCCATGGTGCGAGGGCTGTTGGCCACGGTCTACGCCCGGCTCCGGGATCCAGGCCTCACCGCCGATGATTGCTCCACCCTGGTGCGAGCGGCCTACCGGCAGAGCCCCTGCGTGGAGGTGCTGCCGGTGGGCACCTATCCCGCCACGAAATGGGTGAGGGGCACCAACCGTTGCCTGCTTTCGGTGCAGGTGGATCGCCGAACGGGCCAACTGATCGTGATGAGCGCGATCGACAACCTGATCAAGGGCCAGGCCGGCCAAGGGGTGCAATGCCTCAACCTGATGGCCGGCCTGCCGCAGGAGATGGGCTTGCCCCTGGCTCCCTTTTATCCCTGAGCTCCCCTCCCGTCCCCGTCCAGCCCCGCATCGAGCCGCCGGGCGGCCAAGGCCACCGCCAGGGGAAGGATGCGATGCTCCTGGGCATGGATGCGCTGGGCCAGGCTGGCGGCGTCATCCTGCGGCGCCACGGGCACAGCCGCCTGCGCGAGGATCGGTCCGCTGTCCACCTCGGGGCGCACCAGATGCACGGTGCAGCCGCTGATGCGCACGCCTGAGGCCAGGGCCTGACCAACCGCATCCAGCCCCTTGAAGCTCGGCAGGAGGGAGGGATGGATGTTGAGCAGACGGTCGGGGAAGGCCTCGATCAAGCGGGGGGTGACGATGCGCATCCAACCGGCCATCACCACCAGATCCACCGCAGCGGCTTGGAACTCCTGAATCAGAGCCGCATCGAGCTCCTCCCGGCTTGCAAAGGCGCGATGGTCCAGCAGGCGGCAGGGGATTCCCAGGCGCTCGGCGCGGCGCCGGGCGCCACACTCCGCCTGGTTGACCACCAACAGCTCAACGGTGGCCCGCAACGCTCCCTCGCGGGTGGCCTGCACCAAGGCCTCGAAATTGCTTCCCTCGCCCGAGGCCATCACCCCCAAGCGCAGGGGAGTGGCATGGAGCGGCCAGGGTTGTGGCATTGGCCACTGGAGACTCTGCTCCAGATCGCTAGGGTTTGGCTGATCCATGGGCACGGGAGCGCATCTTGCCTTTGTCAGCTTCCCTCAGCCCCGTGATGGTCGTAACCCCCCTCCGCCCCTCGCCGGTTCGCACTCGCCTCCTCTCTGTCTGAACACCCCCGTCCCCCATGTCCCATCTCACGATCCTGCCGACGGTCTTGCGCGATGTTGACCTCCTGATCGCCACCCTCGAGTCGCTCCAGCTCAACCCCGAGCGCCAGGGCAGGCTGAAGGGGTTTGCTGGTGAAAGGCAGCCGGTCGATGTGCAGATCCGCCTGGCCGAGGACGTCTGCCTGGGATGGCGCCATCAGGAGGATGGCAGCCTGGCCCTGGTGGGAGATTTGCAGCGCCTGAGCCGCTCCACCACACTGCCGCAGCTGCTCAACACGATCACCCGCACCTATGCGGCCCACCTCGCTTTGCGCGAGGCCGCCGCGCACCTGGACGGGGCGGTGTTGGATGTTGTTGGCTGAGGCCCGCTTGTCGCCTCTGCTCCGCCTGGATCTGCGCTCCCCCGAGCAGCACCTGATCCACGTCGAGCTGTGCTTCACGCCGTGCCAGCCCCGGCTGGAACTGCGCTTGCCCGCCTGGACCCCCGGCTCCTACCTGATTCGGGACTACGTGCGCACCCTGGAGGGTCTGCAGGTGTGGCAGGGCGAGCGGCTGTTGCCCACCCGGCGGCTCACGCCAGCCAGCTGGTTGCTCCAGCTGGACCAGCTGCAACCGCTGCAGGTGCGCTACCGGATCATGGCCACGGAACTTTCCGTGCGCACCTGCCACCTCAACAGCGAGCACGGTTTTCTTGCCCTGGCCGGAGTGGCCCTGGAGATCGAGGGTGAGCGCTGGCAGCCCCACGATCTGGAGGTGTTGCTGCCTGAGGGATGGGGCGCCTTTCTGAGCCTCCCGCCCATGGGCCCCAACCGCTGGAGGGCCGACAGCTTCGACGCCTTGATCGACAGCCCCCTGGAGGCTGGCCCCCATCGGGAGCACCTGTTCCAGGTGGCCCAGGTGCCCCACCGCTGGGTGAGCTGGGGTGGCGACCCCGCGGCGGCCGATCCGGCCTGGTTGCCCGATGTGGAGCGGGTGTGCCTGGCCTGCTGCCGCTTGATGGGGGAGGAGCGGCCCCCGGGGGATCCCTATTTGTTTGTGCTGCACCTGCTCCAGGAGGGCTACGGGGGGTTGGAGCACAACCATGGGGCGGTGTTGCAGTTCAGCCGCCTGCAGCTGGCCACGGCGAAGGGGCGGCGCAAACTGCTGGCGCTGGTGGCCCATGAATACCTCCACCAATGGAATGTGCGGCGCCTCAAACCGGCCGAGCTCACCCCGGTGGATTACGGCCAGGCGATTCCCGTGCCAACACTTTGGTTTGCCGAGGGGGTGACCAGCTACTACGACCTCCTGCTGCTCGGCAGCTGTGGCCTCTGCAGCGAAGCGGACACCCTGGCGGAGTTGGGCGAGGATCTGAGCCGCTATTTGCTCTGTGCGGGCAGGACTGTGCAGAGCCTGAGGGACAGCAGCCTGGAGGCCTGGGTGAAGCTCTACCGCCAGGACGCTTATTCCAGCGGCAGCCAGGTGAGCTACTACCTCAAGGGCGCTGTGTTGGCCTTGGTTCTCGATCTCCATCTGCGGCGCCATGGCTCGGCCTTGAGCACGGTGTTGCGTCTGCTCTGGCGACGTTTTGGACGCTGGCAAGCCGGTTATCGGGAAGAGGATCTGTTGGCCTGCTTCGCCGACCAGGCCGAGGATCTGTCCACTCTTCTGCCCCTCTGGCTGTCGAGTAACGAAGATCCAGACCTAACAAGTTATCTGGTCGATGTGGGCCTCAGTCTGGAAGCGGAATTGTCCAGCCACCCCAATTGCGGATGGCAACTGGAGGCCAGCCAGGCAGGGGGCCTGCGCTTGAAGAGCGTGGCCCGCCATGGGGCTGCGGAAGCGGCGGGGATGGACGTGGGAGATGAGCTGTTGGCCCTCAACCAACAGCGCGTGAGGCGCAACGAGGATCTCGACAGCCTGTTGGCCTGCCTCTCCTCCAATCCCGGCCCCGCATCCCTCACCGTGCTGTTCAGTCGCGATGGGCTGGTGCGCGAGACCGTGTTGACCCCAGCCGCTCGAGCGATCAGCCGCTGGCAGCTGCGCCCGGATCCCCAGGCGAGCCCAGCGGCCCTGGAGCGCCGCAGGCAGTGGTTGGAGCTGGTGCCTTGAGCCTGCCTGCCCAATTCAGGGGCGTGTTGGTGGGGGTGGCGGGTGCCAGCTTGTTGACAGCTGGCCTGGTGCTCTGGCTCCTTCGCGGGGCAGGCCTCAACCAGCAAAGCAATGGTCGGCCCTCTTTGATCGATCTCCTCCAAGAGGCGCGTGTGGAGCGTTCTCAGCCCGCCCCCCGCCAACCGGCGCCCTCGGCCCCGGTTCAGATCGCCTGGGTGTCGCCCCTGGAGCGGGCCTGCCAGCCTGCCGATGGCGCCTTGCGAGAGCGGCTCACGCGCCAGTTGGCCGCGTTGCCGAATCGCACCCTGCGCCTGAAGATTCATCCCACCAATTATGGCGAGCGGCTTAGCGTGGACGCCTTCGGCAATCCTTTGGATCCCACTCCTCGCATGGTGGTGCTCCATGAAACCGTCTACGGGCTCAATTCCGCCATCCACACCTTCCTCACGCCCCACCCACGCGATGATGACCAGGTGAGTTACCACGTGCTCATTGGCGAGAAGGGTGAGGTGGTGCAAGCCGTGGACCCCTCCAAGCGCGCCTTTGGTGCCGGCAATTCAGCCTTCAGCCGCCGATGGGCGGTGACCAACCCCAAGGTGGGGGGATCGGTGAATAATTTCGCCTTGCATCTCAGCCTGGAGACCCCCATCGACGGGGAGGACCAGGACGCCAGCCACAGCGGCTACAGCCCAGCCCAATACGACGCCATGGCTGTGGTGTTGGCCGATTGGATGCAGCGTTACCCCATTGCTCTTGAAGCGATCACCACCCATCGTCACGTGGATTTGGCGGGAGAGCGGGCCGATCCACGCAGCTTCAATTGGGAGGAGCTGAGAAAACGTTTGTTGGCTTTGGGAAAGGTGTGTTGATCGCCAGAACATTGCATGGTTGCCCGCCAATCTCTTGACGGGCAACCAAAGAGGGCAGCGTGCTTATGGCATCAAGCGATGATGTTGGTGAAGGTGATGCCAGACGTCAAACCATTGATTTGTATCTGGAATTCGGCGGTGGCATTGTTGGCATCGATATTGCCAAATAGGTTCAGGATACCGCCGCTGATCGTGTAGCGCAGCTGCTGATTCGCCGTGAAGGTTGAGGAGAGGATCAAGGAGGTGAAACTGTCGTCAACGGCGGTCAGCGTATTGGCGTCGATTTCAGCCAGACCCAAGAGGTCTCCCCCCACACCCGTGGCAAAACCCGTGATGACATCACGCAGAGCGCCCACCTGTGAATCCTTAGCCGAAACATAATTGAAGATGTCGGATCCAGCATTGTCAAACAGGATGTCGGCTCCCTCACCCCCCTCGATAAAATCATTGCCCAATCCTCCACTTAAAATATCATTACCGCCCTCCCCAAGCAGAACGTCGTTACCACTCAAACCCATGATCATGTCGTCTCCAGCTCCACCGCTGAGCAGGTTGTTGAACAGATCACCAGTGATGGAATCAGCGAAGTTACTGCCGATCACATTCTCGAAATTGCGCACCGTGAAGCTCAGGGGCAGGGGTGGAGTGCCAACCACGCTTGTCGTGAAGGCGCTGAGATCCGTGTTGGTGCCGCTGGCTGGAGAACCTGAACCCGGGGAGCCGATGCCGCTGTGATCGATGGTGTCACCAACACCAGAGCTGCCGATGATGGTTTCAACTTTGACGAGTTTGTCGACACCAAAACCATCTTTTCGCAGCTCTCCAAAGGCTGCAAGGGTGACGGGTCCACCAAGAGCGCTGTAATCAGCCGTATCGGCTCCCGCCTCACCATCAAGAACATCGTTACCCAATGTTCCCAACAATGTGTCGTTTCCAGCCGCTGCCAAGATCGTGTTGTTGCCGGCATCACCGCTGAGTCTGTCGTTGAAGTTGCTGCCCGTGATGTTCTCAAAACCGAGCAGGGTGTCGATGCCTGCTCCACCTGTGGCCTGCGGGCCAGGGCTGGAGAGGGAGACGGTCACAGCCGCACTGGCATTGCTGTAAGAAACAGTGTCAATTCCAGAGCCGCCATTGAGCAAATTATTTCCAGAATTGCCACTGAGAGTATCGTTGAAATTGCTGCCAATCAGATTTTCGAAATTCAACAGGGTGTCGTTGCCAGCTCCACCGGTCACTTGAGCCACGCCAACGATGGAGAGGGAGACGGTCACACCCGCTGATGCATGACCGTAGGTGACCGTGTCATTGCCCAGGCCACCATCCAACACGTTGTTGCCGGCATTGCCGCCGAGCGTGTCGTTGAAGTTGCTTCCCCGAAGATTCTCAATGCTGATCAGGCGATCAGACCCCGAGCCTCCTGTATTTTGAAAGCCAGTGATGGAGAGCTTTACATTAACAGCCGAAGTTGTGTTGATGTAAGAAACTGTATCGTTACCGCCAAAGCCGTTGATCACATCAAAGGCATCATTCGTGCTCAACAAAATATTGTCCAGGTTGGCCAAAGGGTTGCCATAGTTAATGAAAGCCATGTACTCGTTGGTGATGGTTTTGTAAAAATTTTGATCCATCGTGGCGGATCCGTTAAAGTCTTCCCTGGATGTCTGCTTTCTCCAGCAGTGCTGTGCCACTGATGAGAGAGGTCTGAAAATATAAAAGTTAACAAAATATGAAAATGCTTTTCATCGCCAAGGCAGCGGCTGTCGCCAGAAGGCGGCGTCGAGGTGTGATCCAGGCAGAAACTGGCAAGACCAGCTGGTTAAATCAGCGGGCTGGTGAGATTTTTTCGCTGGCTGTAGATGATCTCATGCAGGGCTGGATCTTGCATGTAGCGCAAAATCCGGGCGGGGTAATCGAGCTTGCCGTTATGCAAATAGGCCAATGTGGCCAAGGCTTTGGCGTCCCTTGCTTGATCGCTGGCCATCAGCAAACGCTGCCTGGAAAAGCCCAGGCTCTTGGAGAGGCGCGCAAATTTTCCCACCAAGAGTTCAACGTTGTGATCGGGATCGAGCAGCTGCAGCCTCGCCTCTTGAATCTGTTCGTGGCTGGCGTTCTCAGGAAGCAGCCCCTGTTTCACCATCTCCCCCACGCTCAGCTGGGCGGGGCCTTGGGTGTCAAACAGACCGCTGCGCACCGCCAGGGGGCTGTCCTCCCCTGGCTTGGCATGTTGCATCTCATCAAACAACACGGCAGCGACGAGCATTGGATTGATGCGCTGACGGGAGCTGTGGCGCAAAATGAGGGGGCGCAGCTCCTCCAGCCGGGAGAGGGTGTGGTTGCGTAGAGGCTGGAGCTGGTCGAGGCCCTCTGTGAAGAGCTGGGCGATGGCCGGTTGGGGACCGTGCACGCCGAAGCGTCGATTCAATTCGCGCAGCTCCTCCGGGGTGAAGTCCACCGGATCCGGCCGCTGTCCCTCCACCGGGGAAAGGTGGCTCGCCCCGGTGGATTCCAAACTCTCAATCCAAGAGGCGGAGCCCGCAGGCCTGGAGGTCGGTCCCATGCGGTGGGACATCAGCCAGCCCATGCCAACCACGACGGCCAGTGCCGGCGCGGCCATGTGTCGCTTCAGACGGCGCTGGAGGGAGGGGCGGGGCAACGGGTGCGGGTGGAAGAAACCCATGGCTGGGTCTCTGCGAACATTTGTGAAACCATTATTTGGCTTTCCAGCCATCTGTCCAGGGCCAGGCCGTTCGGTCCTCCTGCTGGCCCAGGACTGGACAGCCCCATGGGACGGTTCAGTACGGTGCGGGGGCTTGCGCGGTAAACCAGCGGCCATGTCCACGCTTTCGCCGTCGACCGCTCTTCCGCCGCTTCGGTCCTCCGAACCCCAGAGCCTGTGGCAGCGCTTTCAGGCGCTGTTGTGGCACAACAGCGAGCTGGGCATCTGGTTGGACCCCAGCCGCATGAATCTGACGGAGGAGAATCTTCAAGCCCTCGAGCCCCGTTTTGCCGAAGCCTTTCGGGCCATGGCGGCCTTGGAAGCTGGCGCCATCGCCAACCAGGACGAGGGCAGGGAGGTGGGTCACTACTGGCTGCGCGATCCGGATCGGGCGCCAACGCCGGAAGCGCGCCAGTTGATTCGGAGGGAGACCGAACGCCTGGAAGCCTTTGGTCGCCAGGTGCTTGATGGGGCGCTGCTGAGCCCCACGGGATCCCCCTTCACCGACGTGCTCTGGATCGGCATCGGTGGATCGGGCCTGGGGCCCTTGCTGATGGTGGAAGCCCTCCAGCAGCAAGGCCAGGGGATGGCGTTTCACTTCTTCGACAACGTCGATCCCCAGGGCATGAGCGCCACCCTGGCCTCGCTGGGATCCCGGTTGCTCACCAGCTTGGTGATCGTGGTGAGCAAATCCGGCGGCACCCCCGAGCCCCGGCTGGGGATGCAACAGGCCCGCGCCCGCCTGGAGTCCCTCGGTGGCCGTTGGGCCGAGCAGGCCGTGGCCATCACCATGGCGGGAAGCCTGTTGGATCAACAGGCTTCCGCGGAGGGGTGGCTCGCCCGCTTCGACATGCCCGATTGGGTGGGTGGCCGCACCAGCATCACCAGCGCGGTGGGCTTGCTCCCGGCGCTCCTGATCGGAGCCGACATGCGCGGCTTCCTGGCGGGAGCCGCCGCGATGGACCAGCTCACCCGAATGGAGCAGTTGCGCAGCAACCCCGCCGCCCTCCTTGCCGCCTGTTGGTTCGTCGCTGGCGACGGGCAAGGCAAGCGCGACATGGTGGTGCTTCCCTACAGGGACCGTTTGCAGGTGTTCAGCCGCTACCTGCAGCAGCTGGTGATGGAGTCTTTGGGCAAGCGGCTCGATCGGGCTGGAGAAGTGGTGCATCAGGGCCTGGCGGTCTATGGCAACAAAGGCTCCACCGATCAGCACGCCTATGTGCAGCAATTGCGAGATGGTCTCGATAATTTCTTTGTGGTGTTCATCGAAGCCCTCGATGAACCTGCCGACATCGGCCCGGTGGCCGATGAACACCCCGCCGATTTCCTGGCAGGCTTCTTGCAGGGCACCCGCGCCGCCCTCTGTGAGGGCGGACGCCAATCCCTGACGCTCACCCTGGAGCGTTTTGATGCCCGTGCCCTGGGTGCCCTGATCGCCCTGTTTGAGAGAGCCGTGGGCCTCTATGGCGAATTGATCAACGTGAACGCTTACCACCAGCCCGGCGTGGAGGCCGGCAAGAAAGCCGCCGCCGCCATCCTCTCCCTGCAAGGCCAGCTGGAGGCTCTGCTGGCCGATGGCCAACCCCATGGCTTGGAGGCCCTGGCTGAGGCGCTGGGCTTGCAGAGTCCTGAGCCGCTCTTTTGGATCCTGCGCCATCTCTGTTTCAACCAAAGTGGCTACAGCGCCACAGGCGATTGGGGCCAACCCCAATCGCTCAGCTTTCAGAAACGTTGATGGCTCAGCTGGCCAGCCGGGCCTTCAGGGCACCAGGTTGACCAGCTTGCCGGGCACCACAATCACCCGCCGGGGCGGTTGGCCCTCCAGCCATTTGGCGGCCACCTCGCTCTCCAGGGCCAGCCGCTCCAGGGTGGAGGCATCCGCATCGGCAGGCACCTCCAAATTGCCACGCACCTTGCCCTTCACCTGAATCACCAGGGGGATGGTGTCGCGCGCCAGGGCAGAGGCCTCGGCCCGGGGCCAGGGCTGCTGATGCACGCTCGAGGCTGGAGCCGTGGGATCCACCAGGCGATGCCACAGCTCCTCCGCCAGGTGGGGAGCAAAGGGGGCCAGCAGCAACACCAGGTTGTGAACCGCTTCCCGGGCCACCGCTGGGCGCACATGCGCCAGGTGGGTGCCCATGGCATTGGCCAATTTCATCAACTCCGAGATTGCTGTGTTGAGCTGCAGCTCTCCCGCCAGATCGCTGCTCACCTCTTGAATGGCGGTGTGCACGGCGCGCCGCAGCTCCTTTTCGGCAGGTTGCAGATCGGCGCGCTCCACCGCTGCTGAGGCGCCAGGTTCCTCGCCCTGGGCGGCGGGGTTGAGCACAATTGCCTGCTCCTTGGCCGTTTCAGCCAAACGCCAGATCCGCTGCAAAAAGCGAAACTGCCCCTCGACATCGGCATCGTCCCACTCCAGATCCTTCTCCGGGGGAGCCTTGAAGAGAATGAACATGCGGGCGGTGTCTGCGCCATAGCGATCAATCACGGAGGTGGGATCAACGCCGTTATATTTAGACTTCGACATTTTGTCGTAGCTCACCGTCAACGGCTCGCCGCTGATCGGATCCCGCGGATCATTGACATCGGCCACATCGGCTGGCGCGATATATTTGCCATTCACCGGATTGCGATAGGTCAACCCCTGCACCATGCCCTGGGTGAGAAGGCGGGCAAAGGGTTCGTTGAAACTGAGCAGGCCTCGATCGCGCAGCACCTTCGTGAAAAATCTTGAGTAAAGAAGGTGCAGAATTGCATGCTCAATTCCCCCCACGTATTGATCCACAGGCAACCATTGATCAACCGCTTCCTTGCCAAAAGGACGTTGATCATTCAGCGGGTCTGCATAGCGCAAGTAATACCAGCTTGAGCACATGAAGGTGTCCATCGTGTCCGTTTCCCGCTCAGCCGGCCCCCCGCAGCTCGGGCAGGCCACCGTTCGCCATGCCTCCAGCTGCGCCAGGGGCGATCCGCCTCGGCCCTGCAGGGCAATGCCCGTGGGCAGCAGCACGGGCAACTGGTCGGCGGGCACGGGCACATCGCCGCAAGCGGGGCAGTGCACCATCGGGATCGGGCAGCCCCAGTAGCGCTGGCGGGAGATCAGCCAATCCCGCAGCCGGTATTGCACCCGGGCTCGGCCCCACCCCGCCGCTTCGGCTTCGGCCAGGATCCGCTGCTTGCCCTCCTCGGAGGTCAGCCCATCGAAGGGGCCAGAGTGGATCAACACGCCAGGTTCCGTCCAGGCGGCGCC
>JAYKHK010000155.1:0-4163 GCA_035284785.1 Cyanobacteriota bacterium
CCCGGAGGCCCTGGCCCCCACAGAAGAAGCGCTGAAGATCTACCGGGAGCTGGCGCAGAGCAACCCGGCCTACCGTCCCGATGTGGCCATGGCCCTGAACAACCTGGGCAAAAGCTTGAGCGAGGTGAGCCGCCGCCCGGAGGCCCTGGCCTCCACAGAAGAAGCGCTGAAGATCTACCGGGAGCTGGCGCAGAGCAACCCGGCCTACCGTCCCGATGTGGCCATGGCCCTGACCAACCTGGGCGTCATGTTGAGCGAGGTGGGCCGCCGCCCGGAGGCACTGGCCCCCACAGAAGAAGCGCTGAAGATCTACCGGGAGCTGGCGCAGAGCAACCCGGCCTACCGTCCCGATGTGGCCAAGGCCCTGAACAACCTGGGCAACCGCTTGCGCGAGGTGGGCCGCCGCCCGGAGGCCCTGGCCCCCACAGAAGAAGCCGTCAAGATTCTCCGGGAGCTGGCGCAGAGCAACCCGGCCTACCGGCCCAACCTGGCCAAGGCCCTGAACAACCTGGGCTATCTCCAACTCCAACTAGCCCAACCCGAGATCGCCCGCAGCGCCTATGAGGAATCGATCGCCATCATCCGCCCCCTGGCGGCCACCAACCCCGCCTTTCAAGAAGACCTGCAACGCACACTCAACAATCTGGAGGAGCTCAACCGCAAGGAAGGCATCCGCACCGGCGCACAACAGCTACTGGGGGCAGATGACATCAGTTTCTTGCCCAAAGACGATCCCAACACCGAGGTGAAGCGCTCGGTGGTGCGCCTCTGGCCCACTTTTATTGGCCAACAGTCTGGCATCGGCCAACTTGGCACCGGCTTTGTGGTGAAACGCCAGGGCGATCGCGCCTGGATCGCCACCGCCTTGCACGTGCTGCGCGACAAGGGTGATTCTGCCTTGGCAACGAAAGTTGAGGCTGAGATCTACACCGGTCCGCTCCCCCCAAACCGGCTGCCGCCCCGTCTTGAGGTGGTGCTCCCCCCGGTGGAGTCGTTGAAGACAGACGGGGAGGATCTGATCATTCTGGAGATCAGAGGATTGCCCGCGGATGTGCAATCCCTGCCGCTCTCATCCGCCCCGCCGGCCGGGGCTCTCCAGGTGGTCGGCCACTACCCCCGTTCAACCCCCTGGAATGTGATCCCGATGATCTACCTCGACGCCTTGACAGAACCGTCAGCCAGAGAGTTGAAATTCGCTGGAGATCTCGATTCTGGTGCCTCCGGCGCTCCCGTGCTCAATGGCTCTAGAGAGGTGGTGGGTCTGGTGCGCGCAAGCACGGATATCGACAACCCCAACAAAAAAGTGATCTCCGCCTATCGGGCCATGCTGTTGCGCGAGATAATGCCATAGTGCTTCCAGCGGCCATGGGCCATACCTTGATCCTCCGGCTCCTCCACGGATCCATCCCTTTAGCCATAGCTTTAGCCCTGAGCCCTGCCCTGCCCGCCGTCGAGGCCTCCAGTCGCAGCTGCAGCGAGGACGATCTCAACGATCCCGCCTTCCAACGGCGCCCCGATATGGATCGCTGCGAAGGCATCGATCCCACCAAACCGATCGCCGCCCATGGCCTGCACCTCAGCAGCTACGCCATCGGCCAGGCCACACCGCAAAAGAGAGAGCGCGGCGGCAGCGTTCTCTCCCTGCAGGTTCCTGTGAGTCCGCCAGGGCTGCCGGAACCGACGCTGATCGTGACGGCCGTGAAAGACAACTACCTGATGGAGCCCCTGCTCTACACCGCGCCCAAGCAGGGCTGGAAAGGGTTTACCTGGGGGACGGAGGTGCTGCGGAAACGAAAGATTTCCGCAAGCCGGCTGCGGGCCCTGGCTCTGCTCAAACCAGATGGGGACGCGCACCAGTTGCTGCCGGTGCGCTTTGGGCCCGCCTCCAGTTACAACCTGGTGATCAGCAGCACCACTGCGCTGAAGGTGACGACCATGCGCATCCTTAGTCCCAAAAAGGAAATAGTGGCGGAATGCATCAGCCGCGCGACCCGCCTGGATCAAGACCTGCCCTGCCCCTGGAGAGCGGCCAACTTACCCGCTGGCACGTATACGTTTCTCGCCCGAGATGAGCACGGGAAAGAGGTCTTGAACCAGCTCCTGCGCCATGACCCGCGCTGGTTGAAGCACTGATGGTTCCGCCGGGCCTGCCGACCCCTTGCCCCAAACGGCGGCGCCCCCTGCGCTGGCTGCGTGGGTTGGCAGGGCGTTTTGATCCCTGGGGCCTGGTGGCTCTGCTGCTGGCGGGAAGTCTTCTTTGGGTGGTGGGCGCCATGCCCTTGCAGCAAACCGTCGAAGGCACTGTCAAGAGCAGCTCCATCAGCTTTGATCTGCGCCAACCCCCTCAAGGCGCCGCCGCCACGGGTTTCCTCGCGGAGAGCGTGCGCGACCTGCGCATCAGCGGGTTGGGCGATGAAACGCCCGTCTTCTTCCGCTTGAAGGGAGAGCTGGTGGAGCTGGAGCCAGGGCAGCGGGTTGACTTCCAGCCGCTGGCGAGCGGCTCGTTTGCGTTGAAACTGCAACTGCCGGCCGGCACCCGTGTGGAGAACCTCCACACCGAAGGGAACCCTCTTTCCCGGACAGGGTCGCGAGAGCTGGTGATGGATCTGCGCTCACCCACCGGCCCCAAGCCCGGACCGTCGACCCCTGTCGAGCTGATCATCACCCCTCCGGCCGCAGCGGAGCACAGCGCTGAGGGAGTGGCGCCAGGCGAGCTCGTCGAGCCGATCAGCGGCCTCGAAGCAGTGCGGAGCGGGGCGGCTGGATCGGAGCGGCGTCTGCCCACACCGGAAGGCACCTTTTCGCTCCTGCTGCGGGGCGATGCTCGCCTGCGGCTGGGGCTGCTCGATCCCGCCGTGGTGTTTGAGCCGAACCTGCCTGTCAATCATGTGATGTTTTCTACTGTGAAGCCGAGCGCATTCGATCAGCAACCTTTGCTTCTCTCCAGTGTGCGCCAAGCAACGCTCCACTATGGACGTGGCGCACCGCTGGAGCTGCGCAATAATCAGTTTCTCATTATCGACCCACCAGGCATTCAGGAGTTGATGGATCTGCGCATGGTCGGCAATGGTCATGAGCTCATCGTCTCGATCTCTGGCCAAACCCATCGCCTCACCACTGGCCTCAGCCCAAAGCGTCCCTCCACAGTGCTCAATGGCACGCTCCTCAGCCGCCAGCTTTCACCAGAGCAGATCACAAACTTTTATGCCGTTCTCGCCGGTGTGATTGGCAGCATGGTGGTTGTTTTCTTTCGGGCTTATTGAGTGGGCGGTGACGTTGATTCCGCCCGTAACGGCGATCTCTGGCGCCACGGCACACATGGCGTCAACGCTCGACGGCACAAACGGCCGAGTTTGGCCAGAATGGTCTCAACCTCTCCGAGCCATGGCCAGCCACCGTTCTAGAAAACGCCTGTGTTGGCTTCTATGGGCGCCGCTGGCCTTCATGGCCGCTCTGCCGGTGGGCGCGATGGAAGGGCTGGCTGGGAGACAGGCCGCCACCGTGTCGGGTGGCCAGAAGCTGGCGCAAAACCCTCCCAACCAGGAGCAGGCGATTCCGCCAGACGTGCAGGGCTGGTTTGATGACGCCAAGGCTGCTGCCGCCAGGGGAGACGCAGCCGAGGCAATGCAACTGCAGAGGCGCGTCGTGGCCTGGCTGGCAGCGCATCCACGGGCACCAGTGGTGTTCAGGGCCCGGGCGCTGCTCAACTTGGGAACTTTTCTCAGCGGCGTCGGCCAAAAGCAAGAGGCGCTGGCGTCAACACAAGAGGCCGTCAAGCTCCTGAAACCGTTGGCAGCGAGTCAGGAGGATTCCCAGAAGTTTCTGGCCATGGCCCTGACCAACCTGGGCATCAGCTTGAGCGAGGTGGGCCGCCGCCCGGAGGCCCTGGCCTCCACAGAAGAAGCGCTGAAGATCTTCAGGGAGCTGGCGCAGAGCAACCCGGCCTACCGGCCCGATGTGGCCACGGCCCTGAACAACCTGGGCGTCATGTTGAGCGAGGTGGGCCGCCGCGCGGAGGCCCTTGCCCCCACAGAAGAAGCGCTGAAGATCTACCGCGAGCTGGCGAAGACCAACCCGGCCTTCCTACCCGATCTGGCCATTGCTCTGAACAACCTTGGCATCAGCTTGAGCGAGCTGGGCCGCCGCCAGGAGGCCCTGGCCCC
>JAYKHK010000156.1:0-7610 GCA_035284785.1 Cyanobacteriota bacterium
AGAGGCTGATGCCACCGTTCCATTGACTCCACACGGGCTTTTGGGTCTGGGTGGTGCTGAGCACTGGTGCATTGCCGCTCCTGGGAAGCTCCAACGACCCTTGCTCCTGGAGCAGGGCGCCATCGGGGTCAAACCATTGGATCCGTTGCTCCAGCAGGGCCGGTGCGGTGATCAGTTCTGCGCTGGGCTGGAATTTGAGAGCGCCAGAAGCCTCGCTGGTTTCGTGGGCGATCAACGGCAGCTGACTGGCGGCTGCCGCCATGAGCTGCTGCAGTTCGGTGCGTTGATCCACCTGCCGTTGCAGGGCCACCTTCCAATAGAGCGATCCGGCAAAGGCGCAAAGCAACAGCAACGCGAAGCCACCGCCCTGGAGCACCAGCCGACGTTTGAGCCGCAGCGGATCAGGGTGCAGCGAGCCGGTAGCCAAGACCGTAAACCGTTTCGATCAGATTGGCGTGGCCGCCGGCTGCGGCGAGCTTCTGGCGCAGGTTGCGCATATGCGCCCGTAGGGCGTCGTCGCCCACGACACGGCGACCATCTTCTGAGGCATCGAGCAGCTGCTCCTTGCGGCAGGCACTCCCCTGGGCACGGATCAACTGCTCCAGGATCAGCGCTTCCTTGGGGGTGAGCTCCACCAGCTCATCGCCCAGCTGGGCGGTGGTGTTGCCGGGCTGCAATTGCAGATCACCCCAGGCCAGGTGGGGGAGCATGGGCCGGTGGGCCCTGCGCAGCAGGGCGCGGATGCGTGCCTGCAGCAGCTCCGGGTCAAACGGTTTCACCACATAGTCATCCGCACCGCCCTCCAGTCCGGCGAGCTTGTCGCTGCGGCTATCGCGGCCGGTGAGCATCAACACCAGCGGCTGGTGGTGGCGGCGTTGCTGGCGCAACCGGCGGCAAAGCTCCAGCCCATCGTCGTCCGGCAACCCCAGATCCAAAAGGATCAGATCGAAGTGATCGAGCTCCAGCCAGGCCAGTGCCTCGCTGACACGTTCGGCGGCTTGGGCGGCGTACCCCCACTGCGCCACCAGGCGCAACAACGCTTGCCGCAGGGTGGGTTCGTCCTCCACCACCAACAGCTTCATCGGTGCTCACCGCAATGGTGGTGGCCTCCCATGGCTCAGCTCTCCTGCTGGGCGGCAAGATAGAGGGCGATCATCTCTTCCATGCCCTTTTGGGTGCGGCCATGGGGACGATGGCCCTGGGCGGCCCAGACCCGATCGAGCTCCATGCGCAGCTCGGGTGTGATCCAACAGGAGAGCAACACCTTGCCCTCACGGCTGGAGGTGCAACGCTTGGCCGCCATGGGAAGCACTCGGACGTAGTCAATGTATACATGTGTTCGAGTGCTGTTGTCGGTCGCTCTGGTCTTCTGCGTGCCAGTGGCTGCCTGGGCGCGCGATTGCCAGGCACAGCAGCAACAGCGCGATCAGCTGGCAGCCCGTTCCATGCAGGCGGAGGTGGCCCGGTTGCATGCGCTGCGGCAAACCCTCTGTCCGCAGCAAGAGGCTCTCGCCACCTCTGGCGCCACGGAAGGGAGACCTGCCCTCGACTACGGCGCTTACATCCGCTGCCGCCAGCAAGCGGAGTCGGAACTCCAAGCCAGCCAGCCTGTGCTGTACGAGAACCGCCAGGGATTCACGTTTTTCACTCCCGAAGGTGCCCGCATGGCGCGTGAAGCTGATGCGTTAACCGTCCAACAGCAACGCGATTGCGCGAGATCGGCACCAGAGCGCTGAGCACTCCCTCCAGCCATCGCGGCTTTGCCAGGCAACAGCTCTGTCAGATCTGGCCAGAGTTCGCAGAACTGATGCTGGGTCCGGCGCAGTGGGATCTGCGGGACCTGTCGCACACCCGACAGCCTTGGCATGGTGAGAGACCCAGCCGAGTATCACCCGGTTCAGGCCATGGCTTCAGCGATGTTGCAGAGGATTGCGGCGGCAGCTTCAGTCCTGACCTTGGATGCGCTAAGGGAGGGTTCTTCCCGCTCGCTATCGCATGGAACTCAACACTGCTCAAGCCCATGCGCAAAGCAGCAGTGTTGTGTTGCGGTCACTCGACAGCGACGGGCGATCAGGGTTGACAGAGCAAGAGGCGCAGCGTCGTCTTCTTCTCCATGGCCCGAATCGCCTGCAGGAGCGCAGGGGGCCATCCCAGTTGCTGCGTTTCTTGGGGCAGTTCAACAACCCGCTCTTGATCACCTTGCTTCTCGTTGGAGCGGTGAAGGCGGCTTTAGGCCATCCGCGTGATGCGGCTGTGATCATCAGTGTCACCGTGATCAATGCGGTGATCGGCTTTGTTCAAGAAAGCAAGGCGGAAGGAGCCATCGCTGCACTGGCGCAGGTTGTACGGACCGACGTGGATGTTCTGCGCAGCGGGATATCTCAGCGGATTGCTTCTGAACTGTTGGTACCGGGTGACCTGGTTCGCCTGGAAGCCGGTGTGAAGGTGCCTGCCGACTTGCGTTTAATCACGGCGCGAAATCTGCACACCGATGAATCAGCATTAACAGGTGAATCCTTGCCGGTGGCGAAAGGTCTCACCGCTGTTGAGGCTGATGCACCACTGGCTGAACGCATCGGAATGGCCTATGCCGGAACCTTCGTCACGGCGGGCCAGGGCACCGGAGTTGTGGTGGCCACGGCTGATGCAACCGAAGTCGGTGCTATTTCGTCCGCCCTGCAGGAGCAGGTCAGTCTGACGACACCCCTGACGCGCCAGTTCGCCCGCTTCAGTCGCACCCTGTTGAAGGTGATTGTGGTGATGGCGGCGCTCACGTTTGTGGTGGGTGTGGCCCGTGGGCGCGGTGCCGACGAGATGTTTGACGGAGCCGTGGCCCTGGCTGTGGGTGCGATTCCTGAGGAGTTGCCCGCGATTGTGACCATCACGCTGGCCATTGGCGTGAACCGCATGGCCCGGCGCCGAGCGATTATCCGCAAGCTGCCAGCGGTTGAGGCGTTGGGAAGCACCACGGTGATCTGTTCAGACAAAACAGGCACGCTCACCCAAAACCGGATGACGGTGCGGCATCTCTACGCCGCAGGTGAGTTGCAGGCCCTAGAAGATCTCTGGCCAGGCAATGGAGAGCCAGCCCGTATGGGAGCCGGCTTTTCTCACCACAACCTGGCCATGGAGGAAACACTGTTGGCTGGTTTGCTGTGTAACGACGCCCGTCCCAGTGAAGGCAATGCCTTCACGGGTGATCCCACGGAGACGGCCCTGCTTGCAGCCGCCCATTCCGTGGGGATGGATCACGGCCAGGCCCATGCCTTGCATCCGCGCCGTGACGCGATTCCGTTTGAGTCGGAGCAGCAGTTCATGGCCACCCTGCATGGCAGTGAACGGATTCTGCTGAAAGGATCCGTGGAGGCAGTGTTAGCCCGCTGCACTGCACAGCTAGACCAGTGCGGTCAGGCTCAACCACTGGATCGCAAGGCGATTGAGGCAGCGGTGTCCGCGATGGCCGCTCAGGGAGAGCGCGTGTTGGCGTTTGCTATTGGTCAGGCCCATCCCGAGCAGGAGCAGCTGGATCACATTCACGTCGATGGTGCGCTGCGATTCATTGGCTTGCAGGGGATGCAGGATCCACCGCGGCCAGAAGCGATCCGAGCGGTGGCGGCCTGTCAGGCCGCTGGAATTGCTGTGAAAATGATCACGGGTGATCATCTCGAGACGGCATTAGCGATTGCCCGCCAGATCGGGATTGGTGATGGTCGGCGAGGCCTGGAGGGGCGCCAGTTGGCCGAGCTCAGCCCAGATGCGTTGGCCCAACACGCCGAACAGGTGAGTGTGTTTGCGCGAGTGGCACCCGCTCAGAAGCTGGAGCTGGTGCGCGCGCTGCAGGCCAATGGCCATGTGGTGGCGATGACCGGTGACGGTGTGAACGACGCTCCAGCCCTTAAACAGGCCGATATCGGCATTGCCATGGGATATGGCGGTACGGAGGTGGCGCGGCAAGCGGCCGACATGCTGCTCACCGACGACAACTTCGCCACGATCGAAGCTGCTGTGGAAGAAGGCCGCACGGTCTATCTGAACTTGCGTAAGACGCTGGCCTTTGTGTTGCCTGTGAACGGGGGAGCGTCGATGACGATCCTGCTGGGCGCGATTCTGGCGACCCCGTTGCCGGTTACGGCACTGCAGGTGTTGTGGTTGAACATGATCTGTTCACTCACCATGTCGCTGGCGCTGGCCTTTGAGCCACCAGCTGCTGCGTTGATGCAGCAACCACCGCGCTCGCCAGGACAACCGCTTCTCAGCCCACCCCTGATCCGCCGGGTGTTTGTGGTGTCGCTTTACAACTGGGCGGTGATCTTTGGTCTCTTTTTCTGGGCTGAAACGGTGACCGGTGACCTGGCTTTGGCGCGCACGATGGCTGTACAGGGTCTGGTGTTGGCGCATTTGGTGTATCTGGTGAACATCAGCCATTGGCGCTCGTTCCTGACCAAGCTGCGCCGGGAAGGTTGGTCCACCTGGCGCAACGCGCCTGCTGTGCCGCTCGGACTTGGCGCCACACTGATCGTTCAGATGCTGTTCAGCCAAAGCAGTTGGATGAATCGCTTTTTTGGCACACACCCACTCAGCCTGGAACAGCTTGGCTTGTGCATGCTGCCGATGCTTTTGATGCTGCCGGTGGCTGGTTTGGCGAGCAGGCTCGACCCTGAAATTGCGGTGCAATGAGATGTTTGCTGGCTGATCTCACGGAATGGTCGACAAGATGCGGCAGATTTGCATCTCACTTCGATCCACATGCATCATCCTTCAGTTCATAGGGTCAAAGCACTGATCTCTACTGAATGGCTGATCTCATTGATCTCCGCCTGCTCATTGCCACCTGTGTGGAGCAGGCTCTACTAGCGCGCATCCTCGCGCCTGATCTCAACGCCATCGACCTGTTGGATCGCACCGCCGCCGCGATCAGTTGCCTCCTTCCGCGTCTACCTGATGCGGTTTTGGAACTGGCGATCAACGAAGCTGCCCTGCAGTTGGAAACAACTCCGATCGGATCCCGCCTGGATCAGTGGCTCTTGCGCACAACGCTTGACGGCCTGGAGCGATCCACGGCATGACGGCCATGGTCGGGCTCATGGGCCTGATCCTCATGGGTCAGCTGGTGATCAACCTTGCGCTCCTCTTCTGGTTCCCAAACCTTCTCTTGTTCCGCATCGGACTCGGGCCTGAACGCGTGGTGATGGGTGGCGGCCATGGTCTGCACAGTGCGCTGCAACCATCAGACAGCGTCTAGGCAGAGCGGTGGTCTGCTGCTGCAAATCAGCTGGTGCCTTGCGGTGAATGTCAGTGCTCAGGCACTACCACCCAAACGAATCAGGGCCCCGACCACCACAAAGGCGATGGCCAACGCGGTGATGCCCCGGATGTGCCACGCCAATGGCGTGAGCTTGTCGTCGCTGAGGTTGGGAATCAGCTGCAGCCGCGCGTGCAACGCCAAGGCAGCGGTGGCCAGGAGCAACACCAACTTGGTGATGACCAAGATCTCGATCGGAGTGCTGGGCTGAAACAGCCCTTGAAAACCGGATGTGGAGATCGAGGCCATCCAGAGCCCAGTGATCACCTGGATCGCCAGTGCCATGAGGCCCAGTGGCTCGAAGGTCTCCTCGAACTGGCGGATCTCGCCGGCGCTGTGTGCCTTTAAGGCCTTGGGTAACACTCCTAGATCAAGGATGAGGTGGCCACCGGTCCAGACGGAGGCCGCGAGGGCGTGAACGATCACCAGCCAAGGAAAGACAGACACGACAGGAGGATCTGGCAGTCCTCCCAGTCTGATGATCTCCGCTGAGGATCAATCCTCTTCAACTGCACCAGCGGGGATCAGTTTGATCTGCTTACGGCCCAGTTTGATCTCGAATTCATCGCCTGGCTTGAGATCGAGCAGAGCGGTGTAGGCCTTACCGATCAGCAGATTGCCGTTGCCCTGCACGGTGGCGGTGTAGCTGAGCTTCCGGCCACCCTTGCCCCGGCCGACGCCGTCGCTGCCCAGGCTCAGGCCTTTGGCTTCCAGCAGGGCCTCATAGAAGGCGGTGAAGTTGAGGCGCTCGCCACCATCTTTCTTGGTGCTCACGTAGCCGCAGCTGCGCACCAGGTCCGACTTGGACGCATCGCCCAGCTCCCTCACTTTGGCGAGCAGGTCTGCACCGGTCAGCATGGGCTGAATGGGAATCACTGAGGGAGAGAGTAACGAATGCAGTGGTCGTTCTCTGGAGATCAGCTGTTCGTGTATGGCCACTAAAAAAGGAGGCCTCCTCAGGCCTCCTGGTCAAGCAGCTGTCATCCTCTGCCTGGTCTGGTTGTAACACCCCCTGGCGGGGGTGCCGCCTCAAAGGCTCAGCAGTAGGCGCTCCAGCCGGACAACCTGATAACGGTTGGCTTCTGTGGGTAGAGCGCTGTACATCGCCCAGCACTGGCGCAGCTGGGCGTCCAATCCCAGGCGCACGTGGTGATCGCTATTGAGGGGAATGGCGGCCATGGTGGGAGAGATGGTCATCGGTGAAGGGCGCAACTGCTTGAAGTGTTCCCCGCTTGGGTGCATCAGGTCCCCTGGTTGATCCGAATCCACCAGCCGGTTCCGGTTCCTTCCACCTGCCAGCGGCGACCCCAGTTGCGCTCGGAGTAGCGCTGGCCTGCTCCGCTCCCAATGGCGGTGCTCACGTAGCCGCCGTTGACGAGGTCCGCCTCGCCGTTGGGGTCGTGCATGAGGAACTGGCGCTTGGCCGGATCCCAGCCGATCACCAGGCTCCAGTGGCCGCAACCAGAGGGGGCCGAGACGGGGCCTTTGTGGAGCCAGCCCACCGGGCAGGGGATTCCTCGATGTAACTGCTCGATCAGGTGGTCGATGCAGCCATCCGTGCGGAACCGTGCCTGTAGCCCCAGGCCCTGGAGCGCTGCCACCTGGGCCCTGGCGTCGGTGGTGTCGCCGTGGCGTTGCACCAGGGCGAGGACTTGATCGTCCAACTGGCCATTGCCGTTGAGCGCGCCGGGTTTCAGGTAGGCAGCAACCATGGCGCAGGTGGAGGAGAAGCACATGCGGCCGCCTTGGCTGGTGGCGCTGTCGTTCTGGTTCAGGTAGGGAACTAGCAGCTGAATGAGGCCTTGCGCTTCTGGTTTGTGGGGGTCACTCGATCGCGTCCGATGAGTGCGAAACACCTCCGCGAAGGCATCCCGTTGCTCCTCGGTGAGCGAGCGCTCCAACTGCAACCAGGCCTCCTGCTGATGGGCCAACCCCTTGTGGTGACGCACCGCGTCCAGAAGCTGGATGGGCTCGTTGTTGGGCACTGCAGCAGAGGCTGTCGTTTTGTCCTGCGGAGACGCAGCCTCTGGCGCTTGTGCATAAGACACCTCTGCCGCTCGGCGGCGCTTGAGCCCTTCAACAGGGCCGTTCGGGCCTTTGTGCCAGCGGGGCAGCTCTTGGGCGATCACCATTGCCGCTGGTTCACCGGCGAGCAGGCGCTTGCGCAACGTGGAGCGCTCGAGGGCTCCCGCGCCGACGTTGAAGCAGAAGCTGATCAGGGCATCGCGTTGACGAGCCGTGAGGGTGACGCCGGAGAGGAGCCGGTCCACTGCGCCGGCCGCCTCAGCCACGTCTTGCTTGAGCCAGG
>JAYKHK010000157.1:0-15967 GCA_035284785.1 Cyanobacteriota bacterium
GCCATCAGCTGATGCTCACCCAGCCACAGAGCTACGGCATCGGGATCAAAGCGCACGCCGGCCCGGCCCGCAGCGGCCACGATTCGCCCCCAGTTGGGGTCGCGTCCATGAATGGCGCACTTCACCAGCGAGGAACCGCACACGGTTCGGGCGATGGCGCGAGCCGCCTCCCCGTCGATGGCCCCTTCCACCTCCACCTCAATCAAACAGGTGGCCCCCTCTCCGTCACGGGCGATGGCCCGGGCCAGGTGCTGGGCCACAGCGGTCACACCAGCCTCCAAGGCGTCAAAGTGCTCGCTGGCCAGGGGATCCCCTGCGGCAAAAGCCAAAAACGTGTCATTGGTGCTGGTGTCGCCATCCACCGTGATCGCATTGAAGGAGCGCTCCACCGCCCGCTGCACCATCCCTTGCCACACCTCGGGCGGCACCAAGGCATCACAGGTCAGGGCGGCCAACATCGTTGCCATATCCGGGTGGATCATCCCGGACCCCTTCGCCATCCCGCCAATGCGGACCAACCGACCACTGAGGGAGGCCTCCATGGCGATCTGCTTGTCCACCAAATCGGTCGTCAGGATCGCCTGAGCTGCAGCAGCGCCACCCTCCGGGCTCAGAGCCGCCACCAGCGGATCCAAGCCCGCCAAAAGAATCTGCATGGGAATCGGCACCCCGATCACGCCTGTGGAGCAGATCAGGATCTCCTCGGGGGCAAGCGCGAGCCGTTGGGCCAGTGCGGCGGTGGCCGTCAGGCTGTCGGCCAGTCCCCGCGTCCCGGTGCAGGCATTGGCCTGTCCTGAATTCGTGAGCACAGCCCGGGCCCGACCACCCGAAGCCCGAAGGCGATCGGCACACAAATCCACACAAGCTGCCCGCACCACCGTGGTGGTGAAGGTGCCTGCACACACGGCCCCTTCCGGGGCCAACAGGAGGGCCAGATCAGGCCGGCCTGAGGCCTTGAGGCCAGCCGTGATGCCAGCGGCCTGAAAACCATGGGGCGCGGTGATGCCGCCGGGGAGAAGAGACCAGGGGTGGGACACCGCGTCAGAGAAACCTTCCACCATCTTCTCTCTGACCACCCGATTCTCCCTGGTCGAGGCGGGTGCGCCAGTGGCAGCCAGGGCAAGATGGGCCCAGCCCACCGGGTTAAGGCGCATGGCCACGGCTCCTCCTCCCCACACCCGCCCGCGGCAGGTCCGCCAGGCGGCCATCGCCTCCCCCCCGCGCTGGCGCCGTTGGCTGCTGCTCGGCCTCTGCTTCGGCCTGGGCTACGGGCTCACCCAGCGGCTCCTGGATGTGCGCTGGGGGGAGGGCTCCACCAAAGCCCCGTCCTTCAAGCCAAAGTCGCCCCCCGAGGGCACCACGCTTGAGGAGTTGCGCCGGCGGGAGGGAAGCCAACCCAAACCTTTGGCGGCCGATCTCGAGGGGCTTTCCCGCCAGCAAAAAGAGGAAAAGGAGAAGGAAGCGGGGGCACAACGTGAGGAGGCCGAGCGCCAAAACGCTGCCCGCGAAGCGGAGAAAGAACGCCTGGAGAGCGACAGGCGTCGCCTGGAGGAGATGGACAGCTCGCCGGAGCCCACTCCCCAAGCAGTTACTGAGCCCTCGCTTGAGGCACCCGTGCTGCCCCCTCCGGAGCCATTACCGCCAGAAGAGCCGGCGGCTCCGACCTCCCAACCCCGCACCGAAGCTCCCGCAACCTCGCCCTGATCTGCCACAGTGCCTCCATGGAGCCCGATCCGTTGATGAGCACTCCGCAATCCCTGCTACAGGCCACACTCAATCGGCTCACCGCCCGATTGGGCAGCCAGCTGGTGGATCGGGCAGCGGAGCTTGCCGTTTTTGCTCAAGACGCCCCCCAGCGCCTCCAGCAGGAATGGACTCTCTTCTGGGAGGAGGTGGAGCTGGAAGCCCGGCGTCTTGAAAAGGTGGATTCCCCCTCCTCAACCGATCAAACAGCGCGGGGGTCGACCGATCCCCAGGATCAGATTGATGCTCTGCGAGCTCAGGTGGCCACTTTGGCCCGCAAGCTCGAGCAACCCATCCGCGGGGGCGGCCAGGCGAGGTCGGTTTGATGGGGGCAGCCAGGCTCGCGGCATCCGCGCAGCGCCGATGGAGCGCCTGGACGCGCCCTTTGCGGATCTGGTGGCTCGCCCTGCGGCTCCTGTTCTCGCTCTGGTGGAACGGCCGCCGCTGGAGTTACCCCGGCGGCATGACGGTGGAGCGCCAAGCCTTCCGCCAACGCCGCCTGGCTCGCTGGCTCACCGGGCAATTTCTGGCGCTGGGTTCAGCCTTCATCAAGGTCGGCCAACTCCTCTCCGCACGGCCGGATGTGCTTCCCGCAGAAGTGGTGGAGGAGCTGGCCAGCCTGCAGGACCGCGTACCCGCATTTCCGTTTGCGGTGGTGGAATCCATCCTCGAGCAGGAATTGGGCCAACGACGCCTGGAAATCATTGATTTGGAGGTGGAGCCCCTTGGCTCAGCCAGCCTGGCCCAAGTGCACCGCGCCAGTCTGAGAAGTGGGCGCCAGGTGGTGTTCAAGGTGCAACGACCGGGCCTGGAGCAACTCTTCCGGCTCGATCTGGAGGTCTTGCAGCAGGTGGCGGCCGCCGTTCAGCGCCACCCGCGTTGGGGGCAGGGACGCGATTGGATCGGGATCGCCAAGGAATGCCGACGGGTGCTCCTTCGCGAGCTGGATTTCCGCCTCGAAGCCCAACACGCAGCCCGTTTTCGGCAGCAATTCCTCGATGATCCATCCATTCGGATCCCCGCCGTGGTCTGGGAGCTGAGTTCCCGCCGGGTGCTCTGTCTTGACTTCGTGCCTGGCATCAAAATCACCGATCGCCAGGCCTTGGTCAACGCTGGTGTCGAGCCTGCGAGCGTGGCCGAGAAAGGAGCAGCCAGCTACCTGCAGCAGTTGGTGCGATTCGGTTTTTTTCATGCCGATCCCCACCCCGGCAACCTGGCTGTCGCCCCCGATGGCGCCTTGATCTACTACGACTTCGGGATGATGGGGCAACTCTCTGAACGGCTGCGCAGCCGCTTGGGTCGGATGGTGAGGGCCGCCGCCACCCGGGATGCGGCAGGTCTTGTCGAGGAACTGCAAGAGGCGGGAGTGATTGCGACGGGGATTGATCCAGGCCCGGTGAGACGACTCGTGCGCCTGATGCTCAACGAAGCCCTGACACCTCCCTTCAGCAGCAACATGATCGACAAGCTCTCGGGAGACCTCTACGACCTCGTCTACGGCCAGCCCTTCCGATTGCCTGCGGAGCTGATTTTTGTCATGCGCGCGCTTTCCACCTTTGAAGGGGTTGGGCGCAGCCTGGATCCTGGCTTTAGTCTGATGGCCATCGCCCGTCCCTACCTCCTGCCTCTGATGACCTCCAGCGGTCCTGGCACCAACGCCCTCTTCGGCGAACTCACCCGTCAAGCCGCAGATGTGGGCTCGCGAGCCCTGGGCATCCCACGCCGGTTGGATGAGAGCCTCTCCCGGATCGAACAGGGGGATTTGCAGGTGCAAATCCGGGCTGGCGAGACAGATCGTCTGCTCAGACGCCTGGCTCTGGCCCAGCAAAACACGGGCCAATCCTTTCTGCTTGGAGCGCTTGCTGTTTCGGCCTCCCTGCTTGCGTCGAGCAGCCAACCAGCGCTGTCAGCTGTTCCACTGCTTCTTGGCGTGCCAGTGGGCTTGGGTTGGTTGAAGGTGCAAGCCAAGCTCAAGCGCGATGGGCGCATCGATCAGCTCCCCAGCCAGCTGCCAAGCTCCTAGGTCTCCAACCTGTCTCCAATTTTTCGAGTGGTTGATGCGTGACCCATTAATGGGCCACGCATCACGATTTCAGCCTTTAGGCCTCAAGCAACGGGGAGCTGGGCGTCTGGATTGGGCTCAACTTTGGCATCAGGGGTGAGCTTATCGATCACCTGTGGCAAGAATTTGGCCATTAAATCAGCAGCCTGGTTGGTATCCAAACCCAAGCTCTGAGCAATGTTTTGCACCTGGGCAGAGCCCAAGATGCGACTCATCGCATCGGCAGCGATCGCTTTGTTGTCCCCGGTGCCAACCCAGCTGGAAAACACCTCTCCAGCTCCACCGTTCTGAAACTTTTCTGCCAGGCCGCTCACGCCTCCGTTGTCCTTGAGAAACTGGGAAATAACGTTGGCCTGGTCTCCTGCCACCTTGCTCACAACGACATCGACCAGGTTGTCCAGAAGCGCCATGGAAAATCTGCTAGCTGAACCTCCACAGTAGAACCTCATTCAAACTCGGCTGGCCAACCAACGTGCGGCTAGCCGATCACTCCAACAGCCATCAGGCGAGTCCCCTGGCGCATGGAATCCGTTGTGTCCGCCGCGAGCCGTGATGACCACCTCCGGCAACAGCCCTGCACTCGCCCCACCCTTTCTTCCCATCATCCGAAGGGTCTCTGCCAGTGAGAGCGCAGCATCCACAGGCACCCACGGGTCATCCTTGGCGTGCACCAGCAACAGCGGTGGCAGGCGATGGAGCGCTTGCTGCAACCGCCTGAGCGGGCTGCAAGCGTCGTAATAGGCCCCTACTCCAGGGAAACCCCATCGGGGCGCGGTGATCAACGCATCAAAGCCACGAATGGTGAAAGGCCGGCCTGGCCCCTTCAGCCCTTGGCGTTCTCGCTCCAGCAGGCCGTAGGGATCTGCCAGGGTTTGCTTGATCAGCCTGCGCACCAACCAACTCTGGTAGATCCGATTGCGAGGGCGCTCAAAACAATCGGCGCAGCTCGACAGATCCAGAGGACTGCTGACGCAGACCAAGGCATCCAGCAGCGGGGGCTCCTGGGGGTCTGTCGCCAACAGAGCATTGAGAAGCACCGTGCCACCAAGAGAAAGGCCCACAGCCACCAAAGGCAGGGCGCCAGCCCCCGGCGTCAGCTCCGCCGCCAGGGTTCTGCACTCCCGCAGAGCTGGAAGCAGATCGGCGGTGCAGCTGGCGGCATAGGTGCCTTTTGCCAAGACTCGCCCTGGCCCAGCGCCACGCAAATTGAGCCTCAGCGCAGCAAAGTTGCTGTGTCTGAGGGCACGTCCAAGCCTGCGCTGACCTTCATCGTCGCTGTTGCCACCCAGCCCGTGAACAACCACCACAAGTCCCTTTGGCGGAGCCAACCCCGGGGGATCAAGCCTGGCGAGCAAGCGATCCCCATCCGGGAGGCAAAACTCAAGGGTCTGGCCCGTCTCCAGCGAGGTCTTGTGGGAGAGCCGGAGGGTATTCCGCAGCGTCTGCAGATCGGGACCAAGCCAAGGCCAGCGCTGTTGGAAGGGAGGCAGTCCCTGCGATTCGAGGAGATGGCTCACCCATCGGTTGCGACATCAGCAAGCATCTCAGGGGGCGAGGTTTAGGCCGCGACTTTTTCCTTGCCCACACCAATCGAGCGCAGCTCAGAAAGCAAACCGTTCAGCACAGCTTTGGCATCACCAAAGACCATGGCTGTTTGCGGCAACTCAAACAGGGCATTGGCTATACCTGCGTAGCCAGCTCCAAGAGATCGTTTCACCACAAAAATCTGCCGAGCTTGATCCACTTCCAAGACGGGCATGCCATAGAGGGGGCTGCTGGGATCATTCTTCGCCTGTGGGTTCACCACATCATTGGCCCCCAAGACAATCACCACATCGGTGCGTGGGAACTCTGGGTTGATGGCATCCATCTCGACCAATTGCTCATAGGGAACATCGGCCTCAGCCAACAGCACATTCATGTGTCCAGGCATGCGGCCGGCCACCGGGTGGATCGCATAGCTCACTTCAACACCGTGGGCCTCCAGAAGCTTGGCGAGCTCCCGGAGAGAATGCTGCGCTTGCGCCACCGCAAGGCCGTAGCCGGGCACAAACACCACGCGCTCGGCCTGTTCGAGAGCCATGGCGCACTCCTCAGGGCTGCAACTGGTGATGCGGGTGTATCCCGCCTCACTTCCTCCGCCGCCCACCGCGGTCGTCGCTCCGCCAAGGGCGCCTCCAAAGAGAACAGACAGCAAGGATCGATTCATGGCGGTGCACATCACCTGAGTGAGAATCAATCCGGCAGCTCCCACCATGGCGCCAGCCACAATCAAGAGCTGGCTGCCAACCACAAATCCCGCCGCTGCAGCTGCGACGCCGGAGTAAGAGTTGAGCAGGGAGATCACCACGGGCATGTCTGCTCCGCCGATGGGAAGAGTCACCCCGATGCCGAGAAGGGTTGCAGCCCCAACCTCCACCCAGAGTGCTGGGCCATCCGGATGGCTGCACAACACCACAGCCGCCCCGAGGCAGAGGAGGGCCAAGGCAAGATTCACAGCGTGGCGCAGGGAACTCTGTGTCCAAGCAGGCGTTTCGAGCCAACCCTGCAGTTTGGCCATCGCCACAATCGAGCCACTGAAGGTAATGGCGCCAACGAAGAGGGAAATGGCGATCGAAATCCGTTCCACTGCCCCCGCTGCGGCCCCTTGAAACAGAGCCACACCCAGCGCCACCAACAGGGAGGCGAGTCCGCCGCAGCCGTTGAACAGGGCGACGGTTTCCGGCATGGCCGTCATCGGCACCTTCATGGCCGTCAGCACCCCTGCCAGGCCCCCAAGGGCCAACCCAACGGCAATCCACAGCCAAGCGGCTGGGGAGGGTTGGGCCTGAACCAACAGCCCCACCACGGCCAGTGCCATGGCGAGCGCCGCCAAACCGTTGGCGGCTCGAGCGGAGCGCACCTTGGACAATCCCTTGATTCCCAAGGAGAGAAGAAGCACCGCCACCAGGTCCAAGACCTGTGGCAAATGGTCGAATGTGAGGTTCATCAGGAATTGCCTTTTCGGCGAAACATGGCGAGCATGCGATCGGTTACGAGGAAGCCTCCGATCACATTGAAGAGGGCGAACCCAAGGGAGATGGCTCCGATCACCTGAAGCGCAGTGTTGCCTCCGGCTTGTTGAATCAAGGTGAGTGAAGCCAACATGGTGATGCCACTGATGGCATTGGCACCAGACATCAAGGGAGTGTGCAAAGTCGGGGGCACCTTGCCAATCAGTTCAAAGCCAAGCAGGCTGCCCAGCAGGAGCACCCAGAGGGATTGCGTTAAAGAAGTCATGAAGCTGTTCCTGTTGCGAGAAGAGGAGCCCCGGTCAACACCACGTCATCGCGGCGACAAACACCTGCATGGGTGAGCAGGCAAGCCTCCAAGATGGGATCTTCAAGGTCGAGATGAAGACCCGTCTCTTTGTGAACAAGATGTTCGAGGAGTGCGGCCACGTTGCGAGCGTAAAGAGCACTGGCATGATTCGGCACTGAGCTGGGAAGCGCATCTGCACCGATGAGTCGGACGCCACCGCGGATCACCGTCTCTCCGGCCACCGTCCCCGCACAGTTGCCTCCTTGGGCAACGGCCAGATCCACCACAACGGCGCCTGGACGGAGACGGTCCAGCATCGCTTCGTTAATGAGCCGGGGAGCAGGACGTCCAGGGACTTGTGCTGTGCAGATCACCATGTCAGCCAGGGCAAGCTGCTCAGCCAACTGCTCCCTCTGGGCTGCCAGGAAGGCTTCCGAAGCCTGGGTTGCATAGCCCCCTTTCTCAGAAGGAAGGTCCTGCTCGGCCGGGGGATCCAGAAAACGTCCACCGAGGGATTCCACCTGTTCCTTGGCCGCCGCCCGGACGTCCGAGACGTAGACCACCCCCCCAAGCCGACGTGCCGTGGCCAGGGCCTGGAGACCCGCCACTCCTGCGCCGAGAATCAGGACCCTGGCAGGCTGAATGGTGCCTGCTGCCGTCATGAGCATCGGCACGTATCGGTCGAGTTCGGCGGCAGCAAGAAGCACCGCTTTGTAACCAGCGATGTTGGCCTGAGACGACAACACATCCATCGACTGGGCCCGACTGATGCGCGGCAGGAGTTCCAGCGCAATGGCGGAAACAGATCGGTCATTGAGAAGGCTGATCAGGTCGCGGGCCCCATGGGGAGCCAACAGTCCGACAAGCAGGGCACCCTCCCGCAGGCGCGCCATCGATTCCCGAGAGGGGGGCTGAACACATAGCACTCCATCGCTGCCCTCCCAGTCGAGGTCTTCGCTGGAGGCAACCGAAGCGCCAACGGCGCTGTAGAGGGCATCAGGAAAGCCGGCGGCCTCGCCAGCGCCTGACTCCACTTGGATGTCAACGCGGTGTCCCTGCAACCGGCGGACCGTTTCTGGTGTCACGGCGACGCGCTTTTCGCCAGCCGCACACTCCCGAGGTACCAACAATTTCATCCCGTACGGTCGAAGGAAGGGGCATTCTCAACTCATTAGATCTGACCGACTGGTGCAGGCAACACCTAGCGGCGAATTGTCTGGAGTTCACCACCTTGGCCTGGCAAAGTTGCAGAATTGCTAAGGAAGCAACGGCTTCACCTCCAGCGTGGTTAGCCCTGAGGTGTTGATCGCAACGCCGCCCGATGGCCCTGTCCGCACTTGACTGCCCCAATGGCTTCTGCCACAGCCACCACGGCGGGCACAACGTCAACCGTGAACAGGTGGAGCAGCAGCTCACAAGCCGTGGTCCATCTTGGTGCGAGAAAGTCGCCGAGCGCACCTACGAAATCGCTGTCGATAGCTTCTCGCAAATGGTCATGCCAAGCCTTCACCAGCAGGGCTGGCAAAGACGGCATCTGGATTGGGAGTTCAAGCTCTCCTCTGAGCCCGCCGAGGTGGAGCGCACCGTGGTTGATGGCACGATCAATGCCCTGGAGAGCTTTTTAAGAAGCAGGGAAGTTCAACGACTTTTTGTGGAAGAAGTCGTGCAAGGCACCATGGCAGAAGCCAGCAAGAATACCTTGCGCAGCGTGGCAATTCGTTATTTAATTGAGAAAGAAATACTTGTCCTCCTCAATGAACAAAAAGATGCATTGCTTGATCGGATTGGTGAAGCTCTGCGGGATGAGGCCAATGGAGATTTCGCACGCGCCCGTCAGCAGGCCAGCGAAGGCATACGAGAAGTCGAAGAATTGCTAATCAACCATGCGGAAGCAAACGGTTGACAACCCTGCAAACCAATTGACAAGCCTGTCTGACAACAATTGCAGCAATTATCGATAGATCGATAGAGTTACTCGACAGGCTTGACCAGCGCTCTCGCCAAGAGACGCAACGTTCGTGCCCCCTAAGGATACTTTGTGTCAAAAAACACACCAAAAAACCATCCGCTCAGGCATAATCACCCAAGACCGGACGCTAGGAATGGACGCCTCGGTGCACCGCAGGGTTACTGTTGCCCTTTGCTGGGCCCTCGCAAGAAGAGCAGCTCTTGATGGGCTTGAGCGCTTCGAAGATAATTACGCGCTCACCGAGGAGTTTAGGGAGTGGCTTGTCTCTCTTGATTCTCACCCCGAGATGGTGTCAGACAATGTTCTCATGGTGCCCAGTCACCTTTTTTCAAGACGCCCGGAAACAGACGGATTGCTTGAAATCTAAAATAATTCTTAAGGCTTGACAAGTCCTTCTTGTTATCAGGGCTGTGCATTGGATTGGTGCCCTGCAATGGCGTCTTTTGGGCACTAGGCTTAACTCGTAGTCAATCCGTGTTAGGCCCATGGGTGGTCACTCCTACCCTCTTCAAAACCTGGTCATCATTGGCTCCGGTCCGGCGGGCTTCACGGCAGCCATCTACGCCTCTCGGGCAAACCTTTCGCCGCTGCTCATCACCGGCTTTCAAAAGGGAGGCATCCCAGGCGGCCAATTGATGACCACGACCCATGTGGAAAATTATCCGGGCTTTCCTGATGGCATTCTTGGGCCTGAGCTGATGGACCGTTGTCGAGCACAGGCGCTGCGCTGGGGCACACAACTGATCGAAGCTGATGCGCTGAACATCGATTTAAGCGAGCGTCCCTTCACCATCGAAACCTCGGATGGTGAGACGGTCAAAACCCAGGCGCTCATCCTTGCGACTGGGGCCAGCGCCAACCGCCTGCACCTGCCTCAGGAAGAAAAATTCTGGAGTCGTGGCATCAGCGCTTGTGCCATCTGTGACGGGGCCACACCACAATTTCGCAAAGAGCAACTTGCCGTTGTCGGCGGTGGAGATTCCGCTTGTGAGGAGGCGGTTTACCTCACGAAATATGGAAGCCATGTCCATCTCATTGTGCGCAGTGACAAGTTTCGTGCCAGTGCAGCCATGGCAGACCGGGTCCTTGTGAATCCAGCGATCACGGTCCACTGGAATTCAGAGGTTGTTGATGTTTTTGGTGATGAATGGCTGAATGGCCTCACGCTGAGAGAGCGATCGACTGGCGCCATCCGTCAACTTGAAGTTCGCGGTGTTTTTTATGCCATTGGCCATACACCCAATACAGAGCTTCTCAATAAACAACTTGAACTCGATGACAAGGGATATGTGATCACCCGTCCAGGCAGACCAGAAACATCCCGCGAGGGTGTCTTTGCGGCGGGGGATGTTGCTGATGCTGAATGGCGCCAAGGAATTACAGCAGCAGGCAGTGGCTGTCAGGCTGCACTGGCCGCGGAACGCTGGCTAAGCCACCATCAACTTGCTGTCACTGTAGCGAGGGATTCCGTCGACCCAGAGCCATCAGGCACACCAAAACGCACGGCAACAAGTGACGTTGAAAATTTCTCGGCGGATGCCATCTGGCAAAAAGGGTCTTACGCTTTGAGGCGTCTATACCATGAAAGTCAAAAACCACTCTTGGTGATCTACACATCGCCAACTTGTGGCCCTTGTCACGTACTAAAACCTCAACTCAAACGCGTTCTTGCAGAACTTGATGGAAAAGCCCAGGGCGTAGAGATTGACATCGAGACAGACCAAGAAGTAGCTGCTCAAGCCGGAATTTCTGGCACTCCAACTGTGCAACTTTTCATGGGCAAAGAACTAAAAAATCAATGGCGTGGAGTAAAGCAGCGCAGCGAATTCCGCCAAGCCATCGATTCGCTTCTAGTCTGAGTCATCGCCTCCTAGGACCCCCGGGTCGATTGCCTGCGGGACGGGGACTTGCAGCTCCAGCGTTCCGTTCCCTGTAGGTGATCCGACCCCGGGTGAGGTCGTAGGGGCTGATTTCCACCAAAACCTTGTCGCCAGCCAGGAGCTTGATGCGAAACTTGGTGAGTTTTCCAGCAGCCCTGCACAGACATTGATGTCCAGCAGGCTGTTCAAGGGTGACGAGGTAGAACCCGTTTCCTTGCTCTTTTTCAATCACACCAGACGTTTCGATCATGCGAGAAGGGAAGGCCTACAAACTTCGCTTCCTACTGTAGGGGGCAAACACCACCCATCAAGCGAGCCCTGGAAACCCTCCTCTTGCACAAGCCCTACGGAGTGCTGAGCCAGTTCACCCCCGAACCATTGAGCCAGTGGGGCACGCTCGCAGAGTTCATTCCCATTCCAGGGGTCTATCCGGTTGGCCGTCTGGACGCCGACAGCGAAGGCCTTTTGCTGCTGACGGCCAACGGTCGCCTGCAAGCCAGGTTGACTCAGCCCCGCTGGGGACACTGGCGCACGTACCACGTCCAAGTGGAAGGGGAGGCCAATGACAGCCAACTCCATGGTCTCAGGGATGGGGTGCGCATCCGGCAACGGCCAACCTTGCCCGCCAGGGTGAAACGCCTGAGCGCACCCCCCTGGGCTCCCAGGGTTCCACCAATCCGCACAAGACTCACCATCCCTACGAGCTGGATCGAGCTGAGTCTGCAGGAGGGCCGCAATCGACAAGTCCGAAGGATGACGGCGGCCGTAGGCCTTCCCACCCTTCGGCTGATCCGCGTTTCCATCGATCTCAACGATGGCCAACCGGCTCTCAACCTTTTCGGCCTTTCCCCCGGCCAATGGCGCCATGCGAACCAGGAGGAACAGCGTCGCTTGGACAACTTGTTCTCTCAACCGAGCACTTCGAGCAGTTGACGGGCGGTCTGCAATTGACCGAAATAAAAATTGGCGCGGGCACGGCGCTCAGAATCCTCTATCGCATCCAAAGCATCAAAACCTAGGCTTTGCCAAAGCTCGTGACCACAAGCCCTGGTCACCTCCAAGGTGGCCTCTTGCTCCAGCAAAGCAAGCCGACGCTGAAAATTCTTGATCTGGGAAATGGACACAGGTCCGCCCGAAAGCCTTAATAGTACACAAGAACCAGTGGGGCGACTCAGAAGGGAAGCTTCTTTTTGGCGTCCTTCGCCAAATCAGCGTCCATGTCCTTCAATCGCTTAAGGATGGTTTCGTAATACTCCTTCAAGTACTGCTCAAGCGAGGTGGTGTCTGAGGGGTCTAAGCCAAACGCCTCGTAAACCTGCTCCATCGGGGCATCCAGTGGTTCGCCTCCCCCTGTCACCCGATCAAAGGCAAGACGCTCAGCCACATTCACGCTGGCGTCAAAAAAACTTGCCACAGACCGCATCAGTCCAAGAAACAGTGGTGGAACCCGTGCAATCCGCGCCTCCTTCCCAGAGAATCGCTCGCAGAGTTGGGTGATCTCACCGGTGGTCCATGCACGGGGCCCAACCACGGGAAACACCCCACGGACGGTCTGTGGCCTAGCGAGGGCAGCCACAGCAAATTTGGCCATGTCCTGTGTGTTCATGTAAGCGATCGGTGTCGGCACACCGCTGACCCAAACGGTTTGTCCCTCCAAAACCGGTATGGCGAATTGACTGATCAAGCCCTGCATGAAGGCAGCACAGCGAATGATGGTGTAATCCAATTCGGACGCCATCAGCCACTGCTCCGAGCAGTTCTTGATATCCATCAGGGGCACTTCGGGATGGCGATCAGCGTGCAGGAGCGAGAAAAAAATCAGGCGCTTAATGCCGGCCTTGCCAACGGCATGAAACAGGTTTTGTTGGCCAGTCCAATCAACTGTGTAACAGGAGCCTGGATCAGAAGCCCGCGAGGTCGCAGCATCAATCACTGCATCCTGCCCCTCTAAGGCATAGGCCAAACTTTCAGAGTCGAGAAGATCTCCTCTGGTGAGCTCACAACCCCACTCCTGCAAAAAAGCAGCTTTCCTGGGAGAGCGCACAATGCAGCGCACCGAATGCCCTTCATCGAGAGACCGCTTAGCGATCTGTCGCCCCAGGGTGCCTGTGCCGCCCACCACCAGAACTTGCATGACCCATGCACAGAAGCCGGCTGAGCTTAGGCGTCCCCAGGGCAAAGACGTGCCCCATGGGGTCAGGATTTCAATCCTTCAGCACTTTTAGCAACAGACTGCCGCCCACGAGTCCCACGGGAATCAACACCCAAAAGAGAGCAGCAGTGCCGAAAATTTCCGAGGCCATGATCGATGGGTTGGAAAGGTGATACCTATTTAGCAGCTTCCCAACCCCCTTCCCGCGCCAAATCCAGGATGGTGTCCCATGGAGCATCGCTCCGCAGGGCTCCGGGCATCACCCCGCTCGCTGAAGCGTGATACCCCTCCTCCTGCAAGCGGCGCACCAGACCCTCCAGAGGAGGCTGACAAGCCCCAATCCGACGGGAAATCATGGCAAGCGACCAGCACTGGGCAGGCCAGCCCCTGTCCCCACGTAATCGCGCCAGTAAGCGGGCAGCACCCTTCGACAGGGTGATGGGGGTGGAGGCAGCATCGTCTGCCATGGCGTCAAGTGTTTGGATGTGCTGAAGAGGCCCAATCCAAAGGGGGCCACTCACAGCTAGCGGGCCCGTTCCGTGGGGGGAACAAGCGCAGGCGCACCAACGCTTCAACGTCATCAAGGGTTGAACCTGCTGATCGCCGCAGCTGTTGCAGATGGCCAAAAAGCCCAGCTGAAGCTCCTCTTCAGGCCGGGGGGAGCGACGCAGACGGACCGCTGTTCGAAACGTACGCCCATCACTGAAGCAAAAGATCGGTTCGACGCCTCGCCCCTGACACCAAGCTGTGCGGGCAATGTGTCCAAGCTGGAGGCGAAGTGCCAACTCCCAGCTGGCGGGATGGCAGCGCACCGAAGCGCCTAGGTGGCGCAAACCAGCCCGTCTGTCATGCCCCGTCGGACCTCTGCCATCCGTGCTTGCCAGGTAGAGGACACCCTCCAGTGCCACAGCCTCCAAGGCCAAGGGCACAAGAGCGTGAGGAGATCCAAACGCATCAAGATCCACCAAATCAAAATGCTCACCTTGCAGCAAACACGCTGCGAGCAGTCGATGGGCACTGAGCGAACTCTGCTTGAGAAGACAGCTGCCCTCCAGCTCAGCGAGATTGGCACGCAGCAGAGGCAGCCTGTCTGGATCCGCATCATTGACCACAAGCAAACGGGCCTGCGCCTCCAGCCCATAGCGCAGAGAGCGGAGACCGCACCCTGCCATCAGATCCAAGACTCGCAGAGGTCTTCTATGCGCCAGGATGCGAGCAAGGAGCACGCCCATGTCTCGAGCAGGTCTGGAGGCGGGATTGAAAAATCCTGGTCCGGCCTGAAACCGAGCCAGACCCTCGCAAAGACGATGAGCCTTGGCATCGTTTACAACGCTAGAGGGCAGAGTTGGAGGGGTTCCTTGTTCCATCAGACCTCCGGCAACCTGTGACCCATGCCAAGGCCCAACGCAACACCCCGCAACGCGCCAACCTGACCATCAACCAGCGTGAGGCAGTCGACTGGGGCTCCCATTACGAGTGGCACTGGAACCAACAACGTTGTCACTGGCGCCACCTTGGAGATCCAGAGGCTCCTGCACTTGTTCTAATCCATGGTTTTGCCGCAGGCAGCGGGCATTGGCGGAGCAATGCAGCGGTGCTTGCAGCATCTGGTTGGAGCGTTTACGGACTCGATCTGGTCGGTTTCGGGGCGTCCAGCCAGCCAGGATCACCGCACCTGGATAACCGTTTCTGGGCTCGTCAAGTTCTGGGATTTCTGGAGGAGGTGGTCGGAAAGCCTGCGGTCTTGTTGGGGCATTCGCTTGGTGGGCTAGTGGCCCTCACCTGCAGTGTGTTTTCCCCCCAACATGTGCATGCGGTGATCGCAGCTCCTCTGCCAGACCCCACACTCTTGATGGTGTCGCCTGCGGAGGTGGGTCAGTACTGGCGCAGAACACCCTGGCGACGGGATCTCAAACGTGTTCTCGTGAAGCTGCTCTGTCGAATCCTCCCCCTCGAAGTAGTGGTGCCTCTTCTGGCCCACTCACCACTGCTGGATCTTGGCATCCAGGCTGCCTACTTCAAGCCGATCATTGGAGATCGGGATCTGCACCGGGTCATTGCCCATCCAGCGCGTCGACCTGGTGCGTTCCGTGCCCTTCGTGCCATGAGTATCGGCATGGCCTTGCGGCCACAGGGTGCCACCGCTCCGCGCCTGCTTCAGCGAGTGCGAAGGCCCATGCTCCTGATCTGGGGCGAACAAGACCTGCTCGTTCCGCTTCAGGTGGGATGGCAATGCCAACGCTTTCGCAAAGAACTGCCCCTCACGGTGATCCCAGGGGCTGGGCACTGCCCACACGACGAACAAGCTGAGCTTTTCAATGAGGTGGTCATTGCTTGGTTGATGGGACTTTCAATCCCATCGACCTAGTCGGACGATGGGCCCAAGGGACCTCACGAGAGCGTACCGTGTAGGAGTGCTCGGCCTCCGAAGATCAGATGAAGCACACTCTCTCCGTGCTGGTGGAAGACGAATCAGGTGCACTTAGCAGGATTTCCGGGCTTTTTGCACGACGCGGGTTCAACATCGAAAGCCTGGCGGTTGGGCCGGCAGAACAGCGGGGGATGTCCAGGCTGACGATGGTTGTAGAGGGTGACGACCGCACCCTCGAACAGATGAGTAAACAGCTCAATAAGCTCGTTAATGTTCTAGGGGTGATCGACTTAAGTACAACGCCAGCTGTTGAGAGGGAGTTAATGCTGCTAAAGGTCGCCTCTACGGAAGAAAACCGTGCAGCAATTTTTGACCTTGTGCAAGTCTTTAGAGCCAAGGTTGTTGATGTGGCGGATGATGCCATGACCCTCGAGGTCGTTGGTGACCCCGGCAAGCTGGTGGCCCTTGAAAGATTGCTGGCACGTTATGG
>JAYKHK010000158.1:0-8587 GCA_035284785.1 Cyanobacteriota bacterium
CCATCGCCGATCTCAAGGCACGGGTGGCCGCCTCCGGTCTCAGCGTGGCGGAGCTGGTGAGCACCGCCTGGGCTTCGGCCTCCACCTTCCGCGGCTCCGACAGGCGCGGCGGCGCCAACGGCGCCCGGGTGCGGCTGGCGCCCCAGAACACCTGGGCCGTGAACCAACCCGAGCAGCTGCAGCGTGTGCTGGCGGTGCTCGAAGGCATCCAGCAGGCGTTCAATGCTTCCCGCACCGATGGCGTGCGGGTGTCGCTGGCGGATCTGATCGTGCTGGCCGGGGGTGTGGGCGTGGAGCAGGCCGCCGCCGCGGCCGGGCACGCCGTGGAGGTGCCGTTCACGCCCGGCCGCACGGATGCCGACCAGGAGCACACCGATGCGGCCTCGTTTGCCGTGATGGAGCCCCAGGCCGATGGCTTCCGCAACTGGCAGAAGGGCCCGATGAGCGTGACCGCCGAACACCTGCTGGTGGACCGGGCCCAGCTGCTGGGTCTGAGCGCGCCGGAGATGACCGTGCTGGTGGGCGGCCTGCGGGTGCTGGGCGCCAACACCGATGGCAGCCCCCATGGGGTGTTCACCGAGAGGCCGGGGGTGTTGAGCAACGACTTTTTCGTCAACCTGCTCGCCATGGCCACCACCTGGAGCCCCACCTCCGACAGCGGCGAACTCTTCGAGGGACGCGACCGCGGCACCGGTGTCCTGCGCTGGAGCGCCACCCGCGTGGATCTGGTGTTTGGCTCCAACTCCCAGCTGCGCGCCATCGCCGAGGTGTATGGCCAAAACGATGGCGCCACACGATTTGTGGCCGATTTCGTGGCCGCCTGGGTGAAGGTGATGAACGCCGATCGCTTTGAGCTCAAGCGCTGAGCACGGGCTGCAAGACCGGGCAGGGCCGGATGGCATCAAAGCCCGCCCAATCGATCTCGCTGTTCCCTGTGAGCACATCGATGAAGCAGGCGCCAAACACCATGCTCTGCACCGGCCAGCTGGCGCGGGCATGCACCGTGCGCTCGATCGTTTCGTCCACGCCGCTGAAGGCCACCAACACCTCAGCGTTGAGCCGCTGCAGGTCAGCCGGGTTGAGGCCATGGAGCGGGCTGTCATGGTCGATGCGATGCATGGCCGTCCACACCAGCAGAAAGGCCACGCCCCGGTCCCGCTCCAGCGGCAACGGGCGCATCCGGCGCAGGCGATGCCCTTCTGCGCTCACCTCATCCACCGCAAGAAAAGCCTGCAGCCGGGCCTCCAGCAGGCCGGTGTGCAGGGCGTTCCCCACCCGGAACACCAAGGTGGGAACCCCGTTGTAGGGATGCACCAAGGCCTGGCGCGAAAAACGGATCCGGGCCCTGCTGCGGGAAAAGCGCGCAAACGCCAGGCTGGCGGTGAAAGCCACAAACAACAACCCCGTGAGCGATTCAGCGGTCACCTCCAGATGAGCCCAACCGTCCACCGGCCGCAGGGGGCTGTAGTCGAGGGACCCCAAGGTTTGCACGCTGAAAAAGAACGCCTCTGCCAGGGTTGCCGCTCCGCCTGTGCGACTCCCCGCCAGCCCCGCCGGATCGAGCCGGTAGAGCAGGGCGAAGATCAGGTTGATCGCGAAATACAGCAGGGCGAGCGCTAGCAAAAACAGGGGCCAGGGAAGGGCCAGGGCCAGCAGATAGGGCTCGCGCCACTGCTTGAGCCAAGGGAAGCGGGCGGCTGAGGCCAAGATGCCGTGCTGCCGCCTCAGGGGTTGGACGTCGGCCATGGAAAGACTCGAGAGAAGGAGCTGCGGGAATGGCTATCGAAGCCTTCATGCGCTAATACGCATTCCATTATAACGTGGGGCCACTAGCCACCGTGTCATGCCCTCCTCCGCCTCTGGCCACTACAGCGTGCTCATCGTGGGAGGCGGCGCCGCTGGGATCACCGCCGCCCACCTGTTGTGCCAGCAACGGCCCCGCCTGAAGGTGGCCCTCCTGGAACCCTCCAGCGAGCACTTCTACCAACCGGGTTGGACCCTCGTCGGCGGTGGCGTGATGGGCATGGAGCAGACCCGGCGCCCTGAGGCAGAGCTGATCCCCAAAGGCGCGCTGTGGATCCAAGCGGCCGCCACGCGCCTGGATCCAGACCACAACCGGGTGGAGACAAGCTCCGGCACCAGCCTCACCTATGACGTGCTGGTGCTCGCCACAGGCCTGCAGTGCCGCTGGGAGCAGATCGAGGGCCTCAGCGCTTCCCTGGGGAGCCATGGGGTGTGCAGCAACTACAGCCAGGCCTTCGCCCCCTACACCTGGCAGACGATCCAGGCCTTCCGCGGCGGCACGGCCATCTTCACCATGCCCTCCACGCCGGTGAAATGCGGAGGGGCGCCCCAGAAAGTGATGTACATGGCCGACGATCACTTCAAAGCCCAAAGCGGCGTGGGCGTGAACAGCCGCGTGATCTTCTGCACGCCGCTCCGCTCCCTCTTTGCCGTGCCGGCCTACGCCCGCACCCTGCGGAAGGTGGCCAGTCGCCGCGGCATCGACGTGCGCCTGGGCTGGGAGCTCAAGGCGGTGCGGGCCGCCGATCGGGTGGCGGAGTTTGCGGTGCAGGATCTCGACGGCAGCGTGCGCACCGAAGCGCTCCCCTTTGACATGCTGCACGCGGTGCCACCGATGACCGCACCTGAAGTGGTGGCCACCAGCCCGCTGGCGGGAGAGGCCGCGGGCGGGTGGGCCGCCGCCGACAAGTTCACCACCCAGCATCCCCGCCACGCCAACGTCTTTGCCCTCGGGGATGTGGCCGATCTGCCCACCTCCAAAACCGCCGGCGCCGTCCGAATGCAGGCTCCCGTCACCGTCGCCAACGTGCTTGCCTTTCTGGAGGGCCGTCCCCTCGAGGCTCGCTACGACGGCTACACGGTTTGTCCACTGATCACGGGATACGGCAGCGTGGTGATGGCGGAGTTCGACTACAACCAACAGCCGGTGAGCTCTTTTCTGGTGGACCCGACTCGAGAGCGCTGGAGCATGTGGCTGCTGAAGACCCGGGTGCTGCCCTGGCTCTATTGGCATCGCATGCTCTTGGGCCTCCCCCACGAGGGCCGCCATCTCCAACGCCTGGCCCCCCTGGCGCGCCTGCTGCGGCTCAACTATCGGGAACCCCTGCCCAGCGAGCAGGGAGCCGCAGCGCCCTCTGAAGGCTGCTGAGGCGGCGGGCCGCGAGCCCCGACAAGAGCCTTTGCGTCTATGGCTTTATGCGTGTATAGTCATACTGCAATGAGCATGGTGCCCCATGTCCCTCGCCCGCTCCCCTGTCGTCTCCCCTCTGGTGTCGTTGGTTGCCGCGGCTGGCGGCAACGCCCTGCTCTTTCGCCAGCTCTTCGACGCCGCCACCGGCACCTTCACCTACCTGCTCGCCGAAGTGGAGAGCCGAAAAGGGCTCGTGATTGATTCGGTGTTCGAACAGCACGACCGCGATCTCGCCTTGGTGCGCGAGCTCGGCATTGAGCTGGTGGCTTCCCTCGACACCCACGCCCACGCCGACCACATCACCGGCAGCTGGCTGCTGCATGAGGCCACCGGCTGCGCCATTGGCCTGGCCGCAGCTGCTGGCGCCGACAACGTGACCCTGCCTCTCCAAGATGGCGAGCGCGTGGCCTTTGGCAGCCGGTTTCTGGAGGTGCGCAGCACCCCCGGCCACACCGATGGATGCCTCACCTATGTGCTTGACGACCAATCGATGGCCTTCACCGGCGATGCCCTCCTGGTGCGGGGCTGTGGGCGCTGCGATTTCCAGCAGGGCAACGCCCACACCCTCTGGCGCTCGATCACCACGCAGATCTTCAGCCTGCCCGAAGCTTGCCTGCTCTACCCGGGGCATGACTACACCGGCCGAAACGTCACCTCGGTGGCCGAAGAGAAGCTGTTCAACGCCCGCTTGGGGGGCAGCGCCGACGAGCGCGACTTCGTGGGCCACATGGAGACCATGAAGCTCCCCCACCCCCGCAAGATCGCCGAGGCGCTGCCCGCCAACCAGCGCTCCGGCAAACCCCGCACGGCCCCACCCAGCGTGGGCTGGGCGCCCCTGGAGCACAGTTACGCCGGGCTGCCGGAACTCCCCCCGGCGTGGGTGGCCTCCCACCGCAACGACCTCACCCTGCTGGATGTGCGCTCTGCCGAGGAGGTTTCAGGCCCGGACGGGCGGCTGAGCGCCAGCCTGTGGGTCCCCCTGCCTGAGCTGGAGGCCCGTTTGGAGGAGATCCCCGCCGACAAGCCCGTGGTGGTGGTGTGCCATTCGGGCAGCCGCTCCGCCCTGGCCACCCAGCAACTTCTCAAGGCCGGTCGCGAGAGGGTGGCGAATCTCCGCGGCGGCTTGAGCCGTTGGTCTGCCGAAGGCTACCCGCTTGAGCACAGCCCACAAGCCTGAACCCCAACCCTTTCCCCTCCAGCCATGACCCAACTCCTGACCCCCCACATCAGCGCCCAAGCGCTGGCCGACCAACTGGCCGAGCAGCGCGTCACCGTGATTGACGTGCGAGAACCGGTGGAATACGCCAGCGGCCACATCGCCGGCAGCCTCAACGTGCCCCTGGGCCGCCTGGGCGACAGCCCCCTGCCCAGAGGTCCCCTGGTGCTGGTCTGCCAGAGCGGCAGGCGCAGCGCCCAGGCCTTGGCACGCCTCCAGCAGCAGGGCCACCCCGGCCCGCTGGCTGATCTGCAGGGAGGCCTGCCCACCTGGCAGCAGGCCGCTTTGCCGCTGAGCCAGCTCAGAGGGGCTCCACTCCCCTTGATGCGCCAGGTGCAGATCGCCGCGGGAAGCCTGGTGCTGCTCGGCCTGATCCTCAGCACCACGCTGGCGCCAGCCTGGATCCTGCTCAGCTGGTTTGTGGGAGCCGGCCTGGTGTTTGCCGGCCTCAGCGGCTTCTGCGGCATGGCCCGCCTGCTGGCGCTGATGCCCTGGAACAAGGTGGCCCTCTGATGACCGCAGAAAGCCAAGCCCTACTGGCGGGAGGCGGAGCGCTGATCGGTGTTCTTCTCTCCTTGCTCGGTGCCGGTGGATCCATCCTGCTGCTACCCCTCCTGGTGAGCGGGGCGGCGCTGCCCACCAGCGAGGCGGTGCCGCTCTCGCTGGTGGTGGTGTGTGTGCTCGCCCTGGCCAACCTGGGGCCCGTGGTGCGCCGCGGCCAAATCGCTCCCAAACCCGCTCTCATCCTTGGGCTGCCCGCCTTGGCCGGCAGCTGGGTGGGCGGAAGCTGGGTGAAAGCGGGCCTCGTGCCTGAGTCCCTGCAGCTGGCGGTGTTTGCCGGGGCCGCTCTGGTGGCCTCCTGGCTCCTCACTGGCGGCCAGTCTTCCACCAGCTCCCCCCGGGGTCGAGCGCGCCCCGGCAGCGATCGGCATCGCGCCCTCGCACTGGCCGTTCAGGGCCTGGGCGTGGGCCTGCTCACGGGCATCGCCGGGGTGGGGGGTGGCTTTGCCATCGTTCCAGCCTTGGTGCTCTTGGCTGGATTGCCGATGGCCCGGGCTAGCGGCACCAGCCTGCTTCTGATTGCGGTGAATGCCCTGGTTGCCCTGGCCGCCCTGGGGCACTGGCCCGCCACCAACCTGTCTCTGGTGCTTCCCCTGCTTGGTGGTGGCGCCATCGGGGTGGTGGGCGGCCAATGGCTGGCCCCCCGCCTCAATGATCGGCGCCTGCGCCAGGGCTTCTCGCTGCTGCTGGTGGGGTCGGCTTTGCTCACAGGCTCAGAGGCCTGGCGGCGCCATCACCCAAGCCTCCACCACGCCCAAGCCAGCCAGCCCTCCCAACTGCGCGGCAACCATGGGCTCCCGCCGCTCAACCCCTGAGTGGTGAAGGTTTTGACAGACTGAGCCTCGGGCGGCATGTCTCCTTCGTTCGACAACCCCCTTCCTCCCCACCCATGGCTGACCGCTTTGATTTGATCGTGCTTGGCGCTGGCTCCGGGGGGCTGGCGGCCGCCAAGCGAGCCGCCTCCCATGGCGCCTCCGTGGCCATCGTGGAGGGCGATCGGGTGGGGGGCACCTGCGTGATCCGCGGCTGCGTGCCCAAGAAACTGCTGGTCTATGGATCGGCTTACCGCCACCTGCTGGCAGACGCAGCCAGTTACGGATGGGAGGTGGGCGAGGCGCGTCTCGACTCCTCCCGCCTGCTCGCCAACATGCGGGCCGAGGTGGATCGGCTCAACGCCCTGCACATCGGATTTTTGGAGAAGGCCGGGGTGGAGCTGGTGCGGGGCTGGGGTCGCTTCGACGACCCCCACCACATCGGCGTCAGCGCCGATGGCAGCGAGCGGCTGCTGGAGGCCGAGCGCATCCTGATCGCTGTGGGGGGAAGGCCCCAGCGGCCCGAGATTCCGGGCGCCCACCTGGGCTGGATGAGCGACGACATGTTTGAGCTGGAATCGTTGCCGGAGCAGGTGGTGGTGGTGGGGGCCGGCTTCATCGCCTGCGAGTTCGCTTGCATCCTCAACGGGCTGGGGGTGAAGGTGATCCAGCTGGTGCGGGGCGACCACCTCTTGCGGGGCTTTGACCGGGAGGCCAGCGAGGCGGTGCGGGATGGCATGGAGGCTGCTGGCATCGAGATTCGCTTTGCCCACTCCCCCGCGGCGATCAGCGGCCAGTGCCTCCCCGGCGAGCTCACGCTCACCACCCAAAGTGGTGAGATGATCCCCTGCGGAGGGGTGCTGCTGGCCACAGGCCGGCGCCCCTTCCTGAAGGGGCTCAATCTGGAGGCTGCCGGCGTGGCCGTGGAGGGGGATCGCATCCCTGTAGACGCCAACCAGAGCACCAATGTGCCCCACATCTACGCGGTGGGAGACGTCACCGACCGCATCTGTCTCACGCCAGTGGCCATTGATGAGGGCCGGGCGTTTGCCGACACGGTGTATGGCGGCAAACCGCGCCAGGTGGACCACAGCCTGGTGGCGAGCGCCGTGTTCAGCCAGCCGGAGCTGGCCAGCGTGGGGCTCAGTGAGGAGCAGGCCATCGCTCGGTACGGCGCCGAGGGCATCGGGGTGCACCGCGCCCGCTTCCGCCCGATGAGCCAAGCCCTGCCGGCCAGGGATCCCAAGGTGTTGCTCAAGCTGATCGTGGAGCGCGCCAGCGGGCGAGTGTTGGGCTGCCACATGGTGGGCGAGCACGCCGCTGAGATCATCCAGATGGCGGCCATCCCGATCGGGATGGCCGCCACCAAGGCCGATTTCGACCGCACCATGGCGCTCCACCCCTCGGTGGCCGAGGAATTCGTCACCATGCCCGGCTGAACCGCGCCTGCCCCATGAGCCCCACGCCTGCCCCGATCGACCACGCCCTGCGCCTGCGACAGCTTTGGCTGGCCTACCTGCTGGCCATGCTCTTCCACGTAGACCTGGGCCTGATGCCCCTGTTCCATGGCCTCTCGCCAGAGATTGAAAGCCACGTCGACCCCAGCCGGCTGCCGCTGGTGTTTTGGGGGATGCTGATCTACTTCTTGCTGCCATTGCTCTCGATCCTGCTGATCAGCTGGACCGCCAGCAATCCCGCCACGGCAGGGCGCTGGCGGTGGTGGCGGCGCGTGCACTTTTGGCTGAGCGTGATCTACACCGTCACCAACGTGCCCCACCTGCTGGCCGACATCCTGGTGCCCGATTCCCGCAGCGACCAGGTGGCCCTGATGGTGGTGTTGCTGGCGATTGGCCTGCTCATCAATGTGGAGGGTTGGCGCTGGTGGCGCCAACCTTCAAGCGCTTAGGGAACAGCGCAACTCCTGACGCAGGCGGGGGTGGAGGCTCGCCCGCAACTGCCGCAGGGCGCGCAGCTCCAGCCCCTGCACCGTGCTCTTCGTAAGGCCCATGCAGGCGGCCACCTGGCTGAGGGAGCGCTGGTCTTCGCCGCCGTAGCGCAGGGTCAACACCTGGCGGGCCTGGGCGCTGAGCTGATCCAGGCTGTGCTGCAGCCAGCCATACTCCTCTTCTATCTGCGGTTCGCGGCCATCACAGAGCAGATCGAGGAGCGAGGCCTCCTCCTCGGCGCCGTGGGGCTGGTCCAGAGAGAGCACGCGGGCCGCCTGGCTCACCGCCAACACATGGTGCCAGCGGGAGGGATCGGTGCCGAGCCGGGCGGCCAATGCCTCCAGCGGGGTGGAGGGATTGGCCTGGCGCAGGGCCTGGATCTCGCTGGCCAGCTTGCGGATGCTTGAGGGCACCCGCAGCAACTGCCCCTGTTCCAGCTGGCCGCGGCGCACCGCCTGGCGAATCCACCAGTAGGCATAGGTGGAAAAGCGGTAGCCGCGGCTGGGATCAAACAGCTCCACCGCCCGGATCAGGCCGAGGTTGCCGGCCTGGATCAGATCCAGCAGCTCCACTCCCGCCGCCTCCCGCTGGTGGTGGCGGCACACCGACACCACCAGCCGCAGGTTGGCCTGCACCATGCGATCCATCGCCCGCCGTCCGGAACGCACCTCGATCGCGGAGGGGGAAGGGGCCTGTTGCCAGCGCTGCACCAGCGTGCCGAGATGGACTTCCTCGGCGGCGGTGAGCAGGGGAATGGTCGCAATCCGGTTGAGGTAGGCCTGCACCGCATCACCGGTCACTTTTCGCTGCGCGTTGCGGGGATCCGCCATGGTTGCCG
>JAYKHK010000159.1:0-14276 GCA_035284785.1 Cyanobacteriota bacterium
GCGGCCTTTCCTGCACAGCCTCCTGGCCAGCGGCTATAGCGGAGACATCGTTCTCTTCGTGCTCGACTCCGACCTCGAACTGCGTTGCAGACTTGAGGCCGATGGCGTTCGCGTGGTGTCTTACAACCCGATTTATCCCCACCTGCCCCCCGACAACGGCCTGGCGGCCCTCCCCGATGCCTGCCGCAGCAGCAGGCCCCCCGTCCGTTGAGTCGCCTTGCGCATCCTCCTCTACTCCCACCCCTTCTGGCCCAGTCTCGGCGGCATCGAGCGGGTGAGCCAGTTGCTCGCCGAAGCCCTCAGCGCCCGCGGCCATTCCATTGATCTCGTGACCGCCACCCCCAGCGCCGATCAGGCCTGGGACCAGGCCCAGCCATACCGCATATGGAGGCGCCCGCCCCTGCCTCTCTTGTTTAGCCTTGTGGCCCGTGCCCACATCGTGCACGGTAATGGCGCCAGTTTCGGCGCGGTCTTGCCCGCCCTGCTCCTCGGCCGCCCTGCCCTCTGGACCCACCAGGCGTACCAGCTTCTTGCCATCGATGGCCTGGGCTGGGCTGATGGCTCCCCAACGCCTCTGTTGCCTGCCTCTTCAATTGCATTCTACCGCAGTCGCTTGCCACCGCTAACCTGGGTCCGACAGGGTCTGTTGTTGCGACTACGGCGCTGGCTGGCCACTCGCTTGCACGCCAACGTGGCCATCAGCCATTGGGTGGCCAAACGCCAACCGCTTCCCCGCCAAAGGGTGATCCCCAACCCCGTGGAATTGGCCCCTTACCCCTGGTCGCCCTCCACTGAGCGGCCGGTACCGATCCTGTTTCTGGGCCGCCTGGTGAGTGAGAAAGGGCTCGAGGTGCTGCTCCATGCGCTTGTCCACCTGTCGTCCCATCCCCAGCCCCTCCACCCCACGGTCCTGGTGGTGGGCGACGGGCCCATGCGTGACCCTTGGCAGCGCCTCAGCCAGCAGCTGGGCCTGGCGTCCCAGGTGCGTTTCCTGGGTGCCCTCAGCGGTGAACCGCTGCTGGCGGCCCTCAATCAAGCCCGCATCGGAGTTGTGCCCTCCACATGGGAGGAGCCCATGGGGCTGGTGGCCGTAGAATTGATCGCAGCAGGGCTGATTCCCGTGGTGGCCGAGCGGGGGGGGTTGGCCGAAAACATCGGTACCATCGGTTCCACCTTTCCCAACGGCGACTCCGCCTCTCTGGCCACCGTGCTGCGAACCCTGCTGAATCACCCGCGGCCCTTTCCCATGGATCAGGCCAAAGCCTTGGTGGCAACCTTCCAGCCCCAGGCCATCGCCGCCCGCTATGAAGCCCTCTACCTGGACCTGGTTCCTGATCGACTCAGCCCCTGATGGCGGTTCTGCTCGTTCACCCCACTGGCAACGCCAATGTGCGGGCTGCTGCCCAGGCCTGCCTGGAGGCCGGCTGGCTCAGTGCCTTCCACACCAGCCTCGGCTGGCCCGCCGTGCCCTGGTTGCCTGGAGGCTTGCGGCGCCGGGGCTATGCGCTACCGGCCTCCCTGCTGCGCATCCATCCCCAGTTGGAAGTGGCCCGGCTACTGGCGGTGCAGGCCCAGGTGACGCCCTTGCTGCGCCACGAGCGAGGCTGGCTCAGCGTGGATCGCATCTACCACCATCTCGATCGGGCAGCGGCCCGTTCTGTTTCCGCCGGCCATCGCCGCAACGATGGGGTCAAATTGGTCTACGCCTATGAAGATGGTGCCCTGGCCTCGTTCCAGGCGGCCCATGGCCGAGGCCTCACCACGGTCTACGAGCTGCCGATCGGCTACTGGCGCTACGCCCGAGCCATCTTTGCCGAGGAGGCCGACCGACGTCCAAGCTGGGCACCCACCCTCGAGGGCCTGGCCGATAGCCCCGCCAAGCTTGCCCGTAAGGATGCCGAGCTTGCCGCAGCCCATCAGGTGATCGTGCCTTCCCGCTTCGTGGAGCACACCCTGCGCCACCATCAGGGTGGTGCCGCCCCCATCCATGTGGTGCCCTACGGAGGTCCTCCCCCACTGCCGGCCCTGCCCCAGCGCCCAGAACCCCGGCCCCTGCGGGTACTGTTCGTTGGTGGCCTCAGCCAGCGTAAGGGCTTGGCCGATCTGCTCGAGGCCGTCGACCTACTCGGCGACCGCATCAGCCTCACCCTGGTCGGTCGGGCCCCAACAGCCCCCTGTCGCCCCCTGCAACAGGCCCTGGAGCGGCACGTTTGGCTCCCCAGCCTCTCCCATGGGGCGGTGCTGGAACAGATGCGCCAGCACCATGTGTTGGTGCTCCCTTCCCTGTTCGAAGGGTTTCCCTTGGTGCTGGGCGAAGCCCTCTCCCAAGGCCTGCCACTGATCGCCACCACCCATGCCGCCGCCGATGAGCTGATCACCGATGGTCTGGAGGGCTTTGTGGTGCCGATTCGAGATCCCCAAGCCATCGCCACCCGCCTCGGCCAACTGGCCAGTGACCCCAACCAACTCCGAGCCATGGCCGCCGCTGCCCTCGCCCGTGCAGCCATCAGGGGCTGGGAGGTTTACCGTCAGAATCTCCAGAGCGTGCTGGCCCCCTTTCTGGCATGAAGCCCACCGTTACTCTGATCGCGAATTACCGCCCCGATCGGCAGCACAGCATGCTGCGGCTTGCAGAGTTGATCGAGGGGGTATTGGCCGAACAGGGCGTTGCACCTACCGTGATTCGCCCCCGGGATCGAATCGGTCGATTACGACTCGTGATGCCCCGATTTGAGAAGTGGCTTGGCTATGTTGATAAATTCATGCTCTTTCCCATTGAATTACTAACCCACCGATTGACCCGTCCAAGAGGCAATCATGTCTATCACATCACCGATCACTCAAATGCGGCCTACTCATTTGTGCTGCATGACCACCCCCATGTGATCACCTGCAACGATGTGCTCGCCATCCGTTCGGCCCGCGGCGAGATTGCCGAGAACCCGACCGGAACAACGGGACAAGTGCTGCAGTGGTCGATCCTCTCCGGCCTGCGGCATGCCCGTCGGATCGTTTGTATCTCCGCCAACACCGCTAACGAGCTGCAGCAGTTGCTGGAGGATCGACCTATCAAAGTAAGCTCCTCCCTCCTGCCGCTGAACCATCCTTTTGAACCAATGCCGGTACCCGAGGCGCTGGCCACACTCACAGATCATCAAACCTCCAGCGGCGTTCAAATTAGCCCAGGTTTCATCCTACATGTGGGCGGAAATCAGTGGTACAAGAATCGTCTGGGTGCCTGCCATATCTATGCCAATTTCATTGCTCGCCGCAGACGCGCCCAGCTTCCTTGCCCGCCTCTCGTATTGGCCGGCGAGTCCCCCTCCCGCACCGTCCTTCAATTTTGCGAAGACCATGCCGATCTTTCGATTCAGGTGATTCAATCCCCAACCAACATCCAAGTTCAAGCACTTTATTCGTTGGCCGGGGTGCTGCTCTTTCCCTCGCTTCAGGAAGGTTTCGGGTGGCCAATTGTGGAGGCCATGGCTTGCGGTTGTCCGGTGGTGACCACCGGACAACCGCCCATGACCGAAGCTGGTGGCCAGGCGGCGCTTTACATGAATCCCCGTGACCATGGCGCTGCCGCTGATGCTCTTGAGACGGTCTTCGCGTGGTCGCCAGAGCAGCGGTGCCAACAGGTTGAAAGGGGCTACCGCAACGTGAACCGCTTCGACCGTGCCAGCCTGGCGACCCATCTTCTCGACGCCTACAGAGATGTGCTGCCCGCCCGGACCCGTCGTTAACCATGGGTGCGAATACCAGCGTGCGCCGCGCTCTGATCACCGGCATCACTGGCCAGACAGGCTCCTATCTGGCCGACCTACTCCTGAACCAAGGCTGCCAGGTGCATGGCCTGGTACGACGAGCCAGCAGCTTCAACCGCTCCAGGATCGAACATCTGCGCTCCAATCCATCGATTGCCGGCAACTCTCTCCATCTTCACTATGCGGACCTCAGCGATCCCACCACCATTCGCCGACTCATCAACACGATTCGACCCTCTGAACTCTACCACCTGGCCGGCCAGAGCCATGTGGGCCTCAGCTTTGATATCCCAGAATCAACCTGCCAGGAAGTGGCCATGGCCACTCTTGCCATTCTTGAAATTTGCCGCGACCTGGAGGCTCCCCCACGCATTTTTCATGCTTCCTCCTCTGAGGTGTTTGGCCGCCCCTGCCACTTCCCGCAAAATGAAGAAACGGCATTTCGCCCCTCCAGTCCCTATGGCTGCGCTAAATCCTTCGCGACCCAGATCTCCCAAGTCTACCGGCAGTCCTATGGGTTGTTCATCTGCAATGGCATACTCTACAACCACGAATCACCGCGCCGCAGCGAAAATTTTGTGACCCGCAAGATTGCCAAGGCCGCCGCCGCCGCCGCCGCAGGCAAGCCAGAGATCCTCGAACTCGGCAATCTTGATGCCGAGCGCGATTGGGGGTATGCCTTGGAATACGCCGACGTGATCATCCGCATGCTTCAGCACCCTGCTCCAGGCGACTACATTGTTGCCACAGGAAAGGCCACGAGTGTTCGCGATTTTGCCCTTGCCGCCTATCGTAGTCTAGGTTCCGACCTTGTCTTCCAAGGCCGTGACACAGAAGAAGTCGGCATCGACCCCCGTAATGGTCAAATCCGAATCCGTATCAACCCAAAATTTTACCGCCCATCGGAATCTGCCAGCCTGGTTGGGGATGCGTCAAGGGCCCGTCACCAGCTCGACTGGCGACCTGCCGTCAAAGGCCTCGAGCTGGCGGCGTTGATGGCCAACGCTGAGTTGGCGGACTCGAGCGCGCCATGAGGCTCCTGCGTCTGATCCCCAGCCTCAACCCCGCCGACGGGGGCACCGTAGAGGCCATTCGCCAGGTTTCGCCCCTTCTCGCCTCCCGTGGGGTCCACACCACCGTCGCCAGCCTTGATGCCCCCACTGCTCCATGGTTGGCTGGCCCAGGGTTTGAGGCCCATGGCCTGGGCCCGGGCCGAGGTGTTTACGGTTACGCCCCAGGAGTGGTAACGGCGCTCCAACGGCTGGCCGCCAGCCACGATGCCGTGGTAATTGAAGGGCTCTGGCAATACCACACCCTGGCAACTTGGTGGGCCCTTCGCCGTCTTGGGCCCAGCGCACCGCCCTACTGGGTGTATCCCCACGGCATGCTCGACCCCTGGTTTCGGCGCACCTACCCCCTCAAGCATCTCAAGAAGTGGCTGTACTGGCCCTGGGCCGATTACCGGGTGCTGCGTGACGCCCGCGCCGTGCTGTTCACCACTGAGCAAGAGCGGCTGCTGGCCCGCCGCTCCTTCTGGCTCTACCGTGCCCGTGAACAGGTGGCTCCCTTCGGCATCACCCCGCCACCGGCTGAGGGGGTCTCCCAGCGCCTGGCCTTCAACGCCGCATTCCCCCACCTGGCCGGCAAACCTCTGCTGCTCTCCCTCGCCCGGCTCCACCCCAAAAAGGGGCTTGATCGACTGGTGGCGGCCTTCGCCACGGTGGCCGATCGCCATCCCACCCTTCAGTTGATGCTGGCTGGTCCCAACGGTGGCTCCCAGGCCGCCCTGCAGCAGCAGGCCGCCGCCCTGGGAGTCGCGAGCCGAGTGCACATTCCAGGCCTGCTGCAGGGCCCCATTAAATGGGGCGCGCTACGTCACTGCTCCTTGTTCTGCCTCCCCTCCCACCAGGAAAACTTCGGCATCGCCGTAGTGGAGGCCCTGGCGTGTGCCCGGCCGGTACTGATCAGCACCGGCGTCAACCTGGCCGTGGAGGTGGAGCAGGCTGGTGCCGGCTTCGTGCAGGCCAACACCACCGCCGCCACAGCCGCAGCCCTGCAGGCCTGGTTCCAGCTGGCCCCCGCCAAGCAGGCGGCCATGGGAGAGGCAGCCCTCGCCCTCTTTGAGCAACGCTTCCGGCTGGACCGCAGCGTGGATGGTTTTCTGGACATTCTTGCCGCCTGATGCACATCACCCCCCGCCAGCTGGTGTACCTCTACGTGGCCCTGGTCATACTGGAAGGCCCCCTGCGCAAGTGGGTTCTGCCCGGTTCTCTCGGCTCCTTTGTGGCCATCAGCCGCGATCCGATCGCCCTTTATCTGGTCTGGCATGGCATTCGCCTCGGCCTCTTCCGCCCAGGTTGGTTGCGAACCCTCTGGCTGCTCACAAGTGCTGCCCTGGCTGTGGGCGGCCTGCTGTCGATGTTCACCAGCGATGTTCCCCTCGCGGTATGGGCCTTTGGCCTGCGCACCAACTGCCTGCACTTCCCCCTGATTCTTATCATTCCAGCCCTGATAGAACCCTCCGATCTCGACAAGCTACTGCGGCGCCTGTTGATGTTAGCCCTACCCATTGCTTTACTAATGGTGTGGCAATACCGCAGCCCGATTGATTCTTTCATCAATAGCTCAGCACTTGAGGGTGTTTCTCAGCTCTATGCCGTGGAGGGCAAGGTGCGTCCTCCAGGTCCCTTCACTTACAACACTGGTGCATCCGAATATTTTGCTTTGATTAATGCTTTTCTCTTTGGCGGGCTTGTTGATCGGCGGCTCTCTGTACCCTGGCTGATCTATGGCCTCAGCTCCACCATGCTGGCGGTGAGTGTGAGCGGTTCCCGTCTAATGATGGCCACGCTTGCAGTGGTGTGGTTCGGAGCTCTAGGCACCTCCCAACTCCGTGATTTTCGCATCCCTTCACCTAGGATTCTGTTGGGGGTACTTGGTGTCGCAACTGTGTTGGTACTCTTGATTAGCACCACCCCCCTCGGGTCGACGATTAATGAAGGCTGGTCAACCACCAGCGACAGGCTGGAATCCGCCAACAAAACCGATGGCGGCGTGCTCAGTCGTGCCATCACAGCCATGACGGTTCCAGAAAGAATTTTGTGGCAGTCGCCAGTCATTGGTTACGGCCTTGGTCTGGGCACGAATTTCGGCGCCAAGGCGATTAGCGGAGAGGTCGGGTTTGCCCTGGCTGAAAGCGAGTTTGAGCGCTTGATCCTCGAAAGCGGTCTGATGGTCGCCGGCCTGTTTCTAGTGATGCGCTGGTGTTTTGGAGGACATGTGATCACCAAGGCCTGGCAAGCAATCGGTAGGAATCAGCGCCTACCCGTTGGCCTCTGCTTTGCCAACATCGTGCCGATGATGGTGGGCCAGATCGCTCGGCCAACCTCCATGGGCTTCGTTGTGTTGTGCATGGCCTTCTCCTTGGTCGCTGCTAAGGCGTCCCGCCATTCGGCACCATCCATATGACCGTGGCCCTGGTCTGCGGCAGCCTTGAGATCGGCGCCGACGGCGTGGGTGACTATTCTCGCCGGCTGGCGGCTGCCATGATCCAGGCTGGGCTGCATGCAGGGGTCATTGCCCTCCACGACCCCCACGCGAATTACTCTACGACAACTGTCCACCACCAACAATGTGATGGCATCGAGGTGCCGGTGCTTCGCCTCCATGCCACCCTTCCATGGGCCACACGGGTGACACAAGCCCGAAGGCAGCTTACCGCGTGGGGCAGCCGCCTGCTGAGCCTCCAGTTCGTGCCGTTTGCCTACGACAGCCGGGGCCTGCCCTGGTCGCTGCCCAGTGTGATCCGTGCCCTACTTGATCACCCAAACCCAACAACCCATGGCTTGGCCTTTCATCTGATGTTCCATGAGATCTGGATTGGCGTAGCCCGCTCCAGCTCGATGCGTGATCGGTTGATCGGTCGTTTGCAGCGATCGATTGTTGATGACCTCTGCCGCCGCTGCCCAGCCCTGGCGGTGCATACCAGCAATCGGCCTTATCAACTCTGTCTCCAGACCATTGGACTGCCCACCGAACTGCTGCCTCTCTACAGCAATCTTCCCCTTCTCGAAGAACAAGCCACGCCTCCCAAGGCAGCCTGTCCTGGCTATTTCAGCGGCTGCGTGTTTGGCCGGATTCCTCCCCAGTGGGATCCAGACCCAGCCCTGCGAGTCCTGATTCGCCAGGCAGAAGCAGCGGGACTCGCGCCCCGCCTGCTGTTGGTGGGCCGATCCCATGCCCCTGAAGGCTGGCTGGAGCGGGTTCGTCGCCGCTGGCCCAGGATCTGCATTGAGGCGCATGGCGCAGAAGGGTCACCCGCCCGGCTCGCTGAATTGATCCAAGGATGCCAGCTTGGTCTAGCCACCAGCCCTTGGGCCCTGGTTGAAAAATCTGGAGCAGTGGCCGCCTTCATCAGCCTCGGCCTCACCGTGCTGGTGAGCCGAGAAGACTGGCAACTTCGTGATCGCTGGGCACAAGGTTGCCATTACCTCCCCGAACCATGCATGAACATGTTACCTCTGAGTACCTGGATAGCCAAAGATGCCGTAGAAACGGGGGTGCGTGGAGCGATCTGGCCTGTCAACAGCCCGAGACAGGTTGCCGAACGTTTAATGAATCAATTTCATATAACCTAAGATCACAACCACCTCAGCCAGCTCTGCATTCTCGTAATCTGCCGTAGACGAGATCGCATTCGGCATCGGCAAGTTCAGGAAATGGCTGGTTCCTGGAGGTGGATACCAGCCGATCGAGCACGGCTTCAATCCGAGAGTGTTCATAATCCACAATGCCCGATAAGCCATGCATCCAGCGATTGCGTTCGTCATCGAACAAATCCTCATAGCACACCACCACACCTCCATGATTACGCAGGGATACGAGTGACGAATTGTAGATATTGATGTAGTCTCGCCTGCATGCCTCCCAGTCCACTGACTCTTTCTTCATGCGACTTAGTGCATAACTTTGAAAGCGCCTAGCGACGATCACAACAAGGGGCCGGTAACCCGCCAAGTCAACCAACTGGGGCAATTCAGAGCTGAGAGGGGGATATTTAATAGCTTGCACATGAACAAGCAGCCGCCTGAGCCGATTAACTGCCTGTCTAAAGAAATAATCACTGGCATTATCCGAAATAGCTCGAAGCTTGTGCCACTTGCGCATAGTCTCATAGACCTTAAGAAGGGATGGGTGCTCATAATAGCCCGAGTCAATGTTCCAGCTGCGATCCTCAAGCCCGAAACGCACCCCCAGGTTGCTCAGCACGCTAGCCAATAAGGTTGTCCCGCAACGAGGCGGGGCAGCAATAATGATGCGCTGGTCTGGCTGCCCAGCCTCAAAGTCACTCGCCACAAAAGTTGGAAAGAATTGCGCCGGTCTATTCACAACAATCACTCCTTCATCTTATGTGCCAGCTTAGCATGATAAGTCGGCAATGGTAAATCCATTTACGCTAGTCAAGCGAATTTTTCCAAAACTACCACATTGTCCTCGATGGCTACGCCTCAATCCTCGTCTGGTCTTCGTTGGCTTTGGAGCGACAAGCGGCGTGCTTGCAATGGAATGGGCAGCTCGTTTTGGTTTTGGCCTTGGCCGTCCGCCGATCTACATCGCAGATCCGGCCACCGAGTATCGACTCGCTCCCAATCAGTCATTACGCCGTTTTGGCCATCGCATTGATATTAATCAGTTTGGCATGCGCTCTGAACCGATGTCCCTTTCCCGTCCCACTAGCCAACGGCGACTATTGGTCATTGGCGACAGCGTTGTTTGGGGCGGTGCCCAGTTAGACCAACGACACATCGCCACCGAGCTGCTACGCCAGCCAGGGCTTGAGGTGGCCAACCTGGGGATTCCCAGCTGGGGGCCGGCAAACCAGTTGGCTTTTCTGCAGCAGTATGGCACCTTTGATGCCACTGACGTGGTACTAGTGATCAGTAGCCACGACGCTGCAGATGTTCCCGATTCCCGTCCCTTTATGGGCATTCCCGATCGACCTATTCGCCAGCCTCCCAGTGCTCTTGCTGAGTTGATCCAGCGCTATGGTCTCCCCAAGCTGAAACAGATTCTGCCGATGCTGCCCTGGCCTTCAGAACCGACTGATCAGCCCTTACCCGCCAATGGTGTGGATGCCAGGGCTTTAACATCACTCGATCAGTTATTAACCCTTCTTCAAGGATCAGGAGCTCGACTGTCAGCCGTTCAACACTGGGAGCGCGATGAAATCCAGCTTCAACCTTACCCAGGTCATCACGCCATCGCAGAAGTGTTAAAACGTCATCACATCCCTGTCGTGCAAGCTGGCCCCCTTTTTCGAGCCTGTGGTCCCATGGAGAAGCTCTACACCGATTCCATTCACCCCTACACCACTACCGGTCAGGCGTGCTTGGCTACCGCCATTCGCCACGCCATGAATCAAGCTGTCACGGCTGCAACGACTCCTTCTCCGTGACGAATCCCTCGCCGATCCAAGATCTGGCAACATTCCAGTTACCAGCGGACTTTCGCACCGGACGCCCACTTCTGCCCTGGATTCTTTGGCAACTCAGCGGCGAATGGCTTTTGGCGTCAGCACTGCCTGGATCAACTTGGCGACGCTTCATCCTTCGTCGATTTGGTGCCCAGATCGGTGCAGGAGTGGTTTTAAAACCACGCATCCGTATCAAGTTTCCATGGCGCCTCAGCGTGGGAAGCCACACCTGGATCGGCGAAGGCGTGTGGATCGATAACCCCCATGATGTCCTTATTGGCCGAAATGTCTGCATTTCTCAAGGTGTCTATTTCTGCACTGGTAACCACGACTATCGTGAAGCCGGCTTCGGGTATCGCCTTGCTCCCATCATCATTGATGACGAAGCCTGGATTTGTGCCATGGCCAGGGTAGCTCCCGGTGTTCACATGGGGCAGGGCGCCGTGCTGGGCTTTGCATCGGTGGGTCAAGGCCAGCTACCAGCCTTCAAGGTCCTCAGTGGATGTCCTGCCCGTGTGGTGGCTGATCGCTTACCAGCAACCGAAGCTGCTGTTCCATTCGCCTGAAGATCGCCTCCTGACCAAAATGTTCCTCGGCCAGGCGCCGTGCCTGTTGTCCCAACCGTTGTCGGAGTGGGCCATCGGTGATCAATCGCTCCACGGCCGCAGCGAATTCGGCCCCATCCTCAGGATCCACCCGTAGGCCGGCAACGGCGGCCAGGCGGCCCAGTTCGCTGGTTGCCGGCGACGAGACCACCACCGGCCGGCCGCTGGCCACCATACCCAGCAACTTGGACGGAAGCACCAGATCGGCGGCGCCGGACTTCTGCGGTAGGAGGTGCACATCCGCGAGGTTAAGCCAGTCGTTTAACCGCTCCGGCGGTTGGAGGGGCAGCCACATCACTCCAGCAATGCCGGAGGTGGCCATTTCAAGCTCCTTCCTCGTGGGCCCTTCCCCCGCCAGCAGCCACACAACCTCGGGCCGTGGTCCCAAACGCACCATCACCTCCACCAGCAGCTCCAGACCCTGCTTTTGATTCATCGATCCGGAATAGAGCAACACCAGCGTGGCTGGATCCAGCCCCAGCTCCCGCCGGTAAGGATTGCTGGCCCTTTGGTCGAGTCCTTGCGGCCTGATGGCATCCAGATCCACCCCATTCGGAAACAGGAGCAACCGATCAGCCAGCACCCCCTTCGCCAGTGCCCGATGCTCCATGGCGGAGCTGATCGTGCTAACCCGATCAAAGCCGCCAAGCGTTCGCCGTTCCCATCCTTCCGCCACCCCCCTCAGCCAGCGTCCCTTCAGCAACCCCAGCTCAAAGGCCGCATCCAGCTCAAAATCCTGGATATGGAGCCAGCTGACACACGTGGGGCCACACAACCTGCTCAGCAGAAGCGCCCCAGATGCGCAGAAAAAGGAAGGAGCCACTGTGATCACCACCCTGGGTTTCCACCGCCTCTGAGCCAACAGCACCGGGAGACTGGTTAAGGCAAAGCTCACCAGATGCAGCAGACGGGTGAGACCAGACGGGCGCCTCGGGACCCACAACGGACAGCGCATTACCCGCACCCCGTGCCGTTGCTCCTGGCGATAGTGGTTGCCGCGGGCTCTCCATTCCGGGAAATAGGGCGGAGCCGTGATCACCCGCACCCGGTGTCCCCGAGCAGCGAGCCACTCTGCAAACTCACCACTGTATTTGCCGATGCCGACCGGTTCGGGCGCATAGTTGAGACTGTAAATCAGCAGATTCATGGCACCTTGGAGCGGATCTGCCGCACGAGTCCCCTAGTCTGCGCCATCCCCAAGACCTTACTGCCTCCACCGCGCGATGCACCCATCCCCACTCGGGGGCCTGCTGCGCCTCCATGCCAGCGATTTCACCCGCATCCAGCGGCTGCTGGATCCCTTGGCGATCGTCGTCCTTTTTTTTATTGGCCCTGGCCAGGGGCTGCCATCATTACCTGTCATGCTGCTCCCCCCCTGGGCCTGGGTGGTGGCGTGCTCAGCCTTCCTGTTGCCCCGAGGTCGGATTTATGCCTCCTACAGACAGCGCAGCATGGTCAACCTGGCGCGCCGTGTGACCAGCAGCTGGTGTACCGTACTCACGGTCCTGTTGCTGCTCACCTACCTCGCCAAGACAACGGCACTATTTTCACGGCAAGACACCATCCTCTGGGCAGTATCATCCTGGCTCTTCCTACTGGCCAACCATGTGGGCCTGAGGCAGCTCCTGCGGTGGCATCGGAGTCGTGGTGGCAATTCCCGCACGATCGTGTACTGGGGCACGTTGGATGCTTTGCAGACCTTTGCACATGAGCTTCGCGAATCCCCATGGATGGGGTTGTGTGTTGTGGCCTGGTTTGGCCCCGAAGGCCCATCACCAGATGGGATACCACCTCACCTTCCTGCTTTCGGCGGCGGTCTGGCGGACATGCGCCGTTGGCTCAACACCCATGACGTAGACCGAATCGTTTTTAGCTATTTGCCCCGTGGTGGCGTGAGCATGGATCAAGTAGTCAATCTGTTTGGCGACACCTCACTTCCTGTTATTTATGTCCCACATTGGGCCAAACAGGGCATGTTGTTCCGCACCGATCAGATAGGCTCGCTCCATTGCATTGATCTCTGGGGCAGCGAGGCTTCACTGATAGATCGACACACCAAGCGCTGTTTAGACCTCTCCCTCAGCATCATTGGAGGCATATTAATTAGCCCCCTCATGATGGCTATCGCGATTGCAGTTGCCCTGTCAAGCAAAGGCCCTATTTTCTACTCGCAAGATCGCTACGGACTCGATGGCCGTAAGTTTCGCATCTATAAGTTTCGCACCATGAGTGTTATGGAATCTGGGGATCAGCCTGGGCTGAAACAAGCCACACGCGACGATCCAAGAGTGACTCGAGTTGGCAGGTTCTTGAGGCGCTGGAGTCTTGATGAGCTACCGCAATTAATGAATGTAATCCGTGGGGAAATGAGCCTCGTCGGCCCAAGGCCCCACGCAGTTGATCACAACGAATACTATCGTAAACTAATTCCTGGATACATGCAGCGACATGCTTTCAAACCTGGCATTACAGGCCTAGCACAGGTTGAGGGATGGCGAGGAGAAACCCAAACACTTGAATTGATGTCTCGTCGGATTGAAGCAGATCTACGCTACCAAAAGAATTGGAACATAGGAAAAGACATAAAGATTCTCGTCAAGACATTCGTCAAAGCTAAATCGCGTGCTGCGTATTAAAGGAATCTCAGAAGTTTTTTAATCGTAGTATACATGGTTCAGTTCTTCTATTATTGCACTCACCCGCATCTGTCCGATGGCAAAGGACAGTTAGTATGCTGTCCCCTGGTTCAGGCTCGACTTTTTAGCACCTTTTTTAATATGATCGATGAAGAGCTTAATTTAAGGGTGTGATCGAGGAGGTCATTGAGATGTTTAGTACATATCTCAGCTCCAAAGGTCTCCAAGATCGTCGGGCTCGTGGGCGTAATCATTGTCGCAACTCTCGTCCCGGTGCCCAAGCAGCAAGATAGCTGGGGATAGACTAGACTAATTAGGGACTCCTGAAAAAGCCAGATCGACTGCAGCGCAGCTTTTTTCGGCAGTTGAGAGCTGATAAACTGAGGCTGATCAGGGCAATCCACGATTGCTACAACTGCTGAAAGCCGCAGATGTACCGGAAGCACCATAACGGGCAGCTCTCAATCAAGGACTTCCATGTGCCTTTTGGTGGCACATTGGATCCGGAGAACCGCTGGGTGCTCTTCTCCTCTCTGATGCCATGGGAAGAGTTGGAGGCAACCTATGCACCTCAGTTCAGTCCCACAAAGGGCGCCCCTGCGAAGCCTGTGAGGCTGGCGTTTGGCGCGCTGTTCATCAAGCAGCGGCTTGGCCTGACGGTGACTGTCAGGAAAGATGACGCCTCTGCCGCCACTCAGGCAGCTACCGCAATCCTAGCTGCTTCACTCCCGTTTTCCGATGGCGGCGGATTGATCCAGACCACCTCCGGTTGACGCCAGCAACGGGTGCTGCGACTCCA
>JAYKHK010000160.1:0-2639 GCA_035284785.1 Cyanobacteriota bacterium
AGGCAGTAGGCGTGGGTGCGGTCGCCCAGGCAGGCCTTGTGCTGGAGGGTGAGGTTCCAGGGGTGATCGATGCGGGCCCGCTGGTGCACAAAGGGCTGGCCGTGGAGCGTGGCCCCGAAGCAGCGCAGAACGAACAGCCGCCATGGGTTGCAGGGTTTGGGGGTCCAGGTGCAGAGCAGGGGCCAGGCAACCTCCCAGAGCAGCTGGCGCAGACGGTGGCGGCGGCTCCAGGGGCTGGCGTAGCGGCTGGCCTGGGCGTGGGTGTGCATCAGTTCGGACTCTGCTGGATCAGAGCCTCGAAGCACTCAAGAAACTGGCAAGCGATCGTGGCCGGGTGGTGGCTCTCGCGTACGGCGAGGGCAGCCTCGGCCATGGCAGCGCAGCGCTCGGGATCGCCGGCGAGGGTGAGGATCTCCTGGGCCAACGCGGCTGGGGGATCGGCGCTGCGGTGGTTGAACACCAGGCCGTTGGCGCCAGGGGTGATGAAGTCGCGGAAGCAGGCCAGATCGCTCACGATCGGCACGGCGCCGCAGGCCATCGCCTCCAGGGGCGCTAGCCCGAAGGTTTCGCCCCGCTCCGCAAGCGAGGGATAGACAAACAACGCCACCCGCTGGTAGTGCTGCAACAGTTCCTGCTCGCCATAGATCGGCCCCAGCCACTCGATCGGTAGGCCCGACGCCTGGGGGGCCGCCAGCAGACCCTCGAGCCAGCCCAGCCCGCCGCCACCCGCGGCTGTGTCGGCCGGCCCCACCAGCCGCAGCGTCCAGCCACGGAGGCCCTGCTCGCAGGCCAGGCGGAACGCCTTGATCAACAGAGCGATGCCCTTTTCGGGGTGGAGACGGCCGCAATAGAGGATCACGGGCTCCCGTTCAGGCTTCGCCGGAGCTGGCGGCAGGAAGGGCAAGGGATTGGGGATGGTGCGAACCAAGCCGGCCAGGTGGGGCGCTTCCGCTGTGATCGCCTGCGCCACGGCGCTGCTGTTGGCCCTGAGGCTGGCGGCACGGTGGTAAAAGCGCATCTGCCCCTTGGGCATGCGTTGCACATCTACCAGGATCCGCCCCAGTTGCTGCTGGCGGCGGCTGGCCAGGATCGGCAGCCAGAAGGTGTTGGTAATCAGGATATCTGCCAGCGGCAGTACCCGCAGGGCGCGCAAGGTATAGAGCAGATCCAGCAGCTTGAGGTAGATGCCGTTGGCCGGTGTGTCGTAGCCCCGCACCCGCCGGTGGCGCACGCCTTCGATCAGCTCCTCTGGCGGCAGCCCTGGAGACCTGCGCGACACATGGCACACCTGGTGCCCCTGCTGGCTAAATTGCTTGCCAAGTTCAAACCACATCTTCTCCACGGCACCGCCGCGCAGCGCTGGCACGGGCAGGAAGGCGCCTTGGAGAATGGTGATGCGCAAGAGATGGTGTTAGTAGAAGAACATCGCCGTGCTTGTCACGCCGATTCGGCAAGGTCCTACGGACTCAAAGACTTGCACATTACGGGCACGGTTGGAGCTGAGCAATTCCTCATACCGCCAGAAGTCGTCCACCAGGATGATGCTGCCGGGCTGCATCCGTGGCTCGGCGTGGCGGAAGCAGGTGATGCGCTCGCAGAAGGTCTTGTCCTGCCCGTCGATGATCACCACATCCCAGCTGCCATCAGAGTGTGCCTGACAGTAAGACGAGCTTGTGAAGTGCGCCGGCTGATCAAAATCGAAGGGGATGTACTTCATCGTGACTTGGTGGGCCACACCAGCTTTTTCAAGAGCCGTTTGCACCGCTTCCAACCACTCACTGTCGTCTTCGATGGCGGTGATCTGGGCACCCATTTGGGCATAGCGCAGGGTGGAGCCGCCGGAGCCCCACTCAAAGATGCGCTTGCCGGGGAACAGGCGATCTGCCTGTTGGATAGCTGCGAAACTCCACCAGGGGAAATTCTGCGCGAGCGGCGAATGTCGGGTCACCGAAAGATTGCTTAACAAATAGGGAGGGGTGTATTGAGGCTGTCGAACTAATGCTCCGGCCAACTTGAGCACACGCTGGGTATTGGTAAGATTCATGAAGTTGGATAGGGAGTGATCTCTTGGCAAAGCACCGGCAGCAGCTTGCGAGCCACCGAAGCAAAATCGAACCGCTGCCGGAACAGCTGCTCCCCCCTGATTCCCATCTGCTGCTTCTCAGTAGCCGTCAGCGCCTGCCAGCGCCGCAGCGCCTCGGTGGTGCCCGCCACCGTATCGGGATGCACGAGCCCAGCCCCAGCCGCCGCTACCTCGGCCGCAATGTTCACCGGCTCGGCGATTGCCACTGGCAGAGCGCAGGCGAGGGCTTCGGCCACTACCACGCCGAAGTTCTCCTGGTGGGAGGGTAGGCAGAACAGCTCGGCGCAGCGGAAGGCGCCCCACTTGAGCGCGCCGCTGAGCATCCCGGGCCAGGTGATGCGCTCGGCGATGCCCAGCTCAGCCCCCCGCTGCTGCAGGGCGGCCTGCCAGCCCACTTGGTCGGGGCCGGCGATCACCAGCTGCAGATGCGGATCGATGCCCGCCACCGCCGCGAAGGCCTCGATCAGCAGGTCTACCCCCTTCTTGGGATGGATGCGGCTGAGGAACAGCAGGATGCGCTGCCCGCGCAGGTGGGGGAAGCGCTGCAGGAAGGCCT
>JAYKHK010000161.1:0-27996 GCA_035284785.1 Cyanobacteriota bacterium
GGAGCTTAGGCACCCTGGCCGGTGCTGCCGCTGCAAACAGCCACCAGATCGTCCGCCCCTGTGATCAAGCGAATCGGCACCGGCAGTTGCTTGGCCAGGTCTTCGAGGGTGGTGTCATCCAAAAACACCGGCTCCCCCTGTCGAAGCAACACTGAAGGAAGGAGCAGCTCCTCCCCCAGATCAGCCCCCGCCAGCCCCTCCAACAGATCGGCACCGGTGAGCAACCCCGTCACCACCATCTCCTGCCCCCAATAGGGACTGGGGAGGCCATGGAGCAGCAGCTCCAGGCCTGCAATCCGATTGAGGCGCTCGACCACAGGCTGGAGGGACTGGGCCACCAGAGCGCCAACCACCCAGCTCAAGCGCCGCGGCCGTGCCAAAGCAGTGGGCAGCTCCGCCGTGGCCCGCTCCAGCTGCTCGAGAAACGCTCGGATGCTGCCCACGCCGTTTTCCTGCTGGGGCAAATCCTCATAGGCCGGCCGGGGAGGCAGGGGAAGCCCCGCCAGGAGATACCACTCATCGGAAAGCCAGGCAAAGCGGCTGCCCACCGTCTCCAAAAAATGCTCCTGCATGGGCTCCACTTGGCGAATCACCTGCCTGGCGCAGGCCGGATCCACAGGGCGGAGCGCATCCCCGGCTGGACGAAAACGGGTGAGGCCCACCGGCACCACCGCCGTGGAGAGCACCGCCGGCCACTCCCCCCGGGCAAAGCTGGCCAAATCAGCGAGGGTGCGGTTCAAGGCCTCGCCGTCGTTGTAACCGGGGCACACCACCACCTGGGCATGGATCTGCAAGCGACGCTCCGCAAACCAGGCCAGCTGCTCCATCAGGAGGCCCGCCCGGGGATTCACCAGCAGGCGGCTGCGCAGATCAGGTTCGGTGGCATGAACCGAGACATACAGGGGAGAGAGGCGCTGCTGCTCAATGCGCTGCCAATCCGCCGGGGTGAGATTGGTGAGAGTGAGGTAGGAGCCGTAGAGAAAACTCAGGCGAAAGTCATCGTCCTTGAGATAAAGCGTGCGCCGGTGGCCAGGAGGCTGCTGATCGATGAAGCAGAAAGGGCAATGGTTGTTGCACTGCTTCAAACCATCGAAGAGGGCCTCGCCAAACACCAAGCCCAGCCCTTCATCCGCCTCCTTCTCCAACTCCACAACGTGCAGAGAGCCCTGGGGATCTTCCACTTCCAGGGTGAGTTCCTCTTCGCCACAGAGAATCTGCAGATCAATCAGGTCGCGCGGGCGGATGCCATTGATGCTCAGCAAGCGATCCCCGGGTTGAAAGCCAAGCTCCTCACCGATCGAACCCGGCTCTACGCCCACCACCTCAGCGGGCTGGGGCAGGCGGGGTGCCTCCCCGGCCTGGGGGCTCTGGAGGGGAATCCCAGCAGGCGGCTCAATCCACACCCCGGATCATCCCTCAAGCGAACTGCTCCAGTCTGCTGGCTCAGATGGCCTGGCGGAAGAAGAGCAAGATGACCGCACCAAACAGGAGCCTGTAGGCAACGAACAGCCAAGTGCCATGGTTTTGCAGGTAGCGAAGCAACCAGGCAATCGCCAACCACGACACCACAGCCGCCGTGATGATGCCAACGAGCATCGGCAGAAGACCACCGTTGGTCGGGGACTTCAAGGCATCCTTGAGCTCCACCAGTCCGGCCAAGGTGATGGCGGGAATCCCAAGAAGAAAAGAAAAGCGTGCCGCGGCCGGACGCTGCCAACCATCGAAGAGGGAGGCCGTGAGGGTGCTGCCGGAGCGGGAGACACCTGGAACCAGGGCCAGAGCCTGGGCCAACCCCACCAAAACCCCATCACGGGGCAATACCTCAGCCAAGGTGCGACGCCGCGCCCCCACCACCTCGGCGAGAGCCAACAGGAGGGCCATCACGATGGACACGATGGCAATGGAGGTCATGCTGCGCAGAGGTGAAGCGTCGTAGTCGGGAACAAACCTTTTCAGCAGCAGCCCGGCCACCAGGATGGGCAGGGTGCCCAGGGCGATGGCCACACCAAGCCTGGCTTGGGGATCACTCCACTGGCCATGCCGAAAGGCGCGGCTGATCCCCCCCATCACGTCCGCCAAATCCTCTCGGAAGTAGGCCAACACGGCCGCGATGCTTCCCAGCTGAATCACAGCTGTGACGGCCACACCGGGATCACCCCAACCCAAAAGCACGGGAACGACCTTGAGATGGGCCGTGCTGCTGATGGGGAGAAATTCCGTGATCCCTTGCACCACCCCCAGCACCAAGGCGTGCCAACAGGCTTCCAGCAACGAGAGGGGCTGGGCTGGAACGGCGATCGACATACAGCAACAGATGGAAGGCCGGTAACAGAACGCTGGAAGGCGGGGCGAAGCCCCATGAACTGTGCGACCTTATGCCCTGGCTGTTCGCGTGGCCAGCCAGACACCCCTTAAGGTTGGTCATCTTTCTTCACAGCCGCAGTGATCGGGCTCCCGTCGAGCACCCTCCAAGCCCGTTTCCTGCCGGCTCAGCCCGCTGGCGTCGTCCATTTGGATTGGGCAAGGGGGCTTGCTCTGCCTGCTCTTGCAGCCTTTCTCACGTTGGGTCCGGTGTTTCTCCAGGCCCCTTTGGTGCGTCTCGCGCCCATGGCTGCCGCCGCATGCACAGTGCCCCTGCTGCTGATAGCCCTGGCGCTTGCCTTCCATCGCGACTCGGCCCGCCATCCCCTGGGGGTGTTGCTCGTTGGTTTTGCGGGCAGCTGGCTGGGGGGCTCCCTCTATTGGGGGTGGTTTCGCGAGTTCCCCGTTTGGCACCTGCCCATTGAAGGCTTTGCCCTGGCCCTGGCCATAGGAGGCCTGCAGACCCGCTGGCGCCTGGGGGCCTGGTTTTACCTCGCCTCCTTGCTTGGCACGGCCGTCACCGACGGCCTCATCGCCTTGACGGGCCTCATGCCCCTCTGGCCCCCGGTGGTGCAAGCGGCCCCGGAAGCCGCGGCCGCCCTCCTGCAACAGGCTGCCCAAACCCTCCTTCATCCCCTGCCGCTGATGGCCATGGGTTTGGCGAGCTGGTGGATCCTTCAACTGGCCCGCCTTCTCTGGCAAGGCGATCAAGCCAAGCGTGTTGCCGCCGCTGCTCTGGCCTGCACTCTCCTTGTGGATGGCGTCTTCTTCGGGGCTGCTCTCCTGGCTCCTCATTTGAGCGGCTTGATCTGAAGAACTGCGAATGGCGGTGATCCGCCAGGGAAACCTTTCGAGGGGGTTCGGTAACGTTGAGCCTTCTCCATCGGAGTGTGAAGTGATGAAGCGGCTGCTTGCCTGGTTCATGGGGGGCATTGCCCTGGCCGGACTGCTTGTGAGCCTCTGGATGCCAGGTGCCGCAGAGGCTGCCGAGCGTCGCAACGTGGCAGATGACAAAATCGCTGAATCTGCAGGCAAGGTGGACCTCAACAACTCCTCCGTGCGGCGATTTCAGCAATATCCCGGCATGTTTCCCACCCTGGCGGGCAAGATCGTCCTCGGCGGTCCCTACGCGAGCGTGGATGACGTGCTCAAGCTGGATCTGACCCCACGCCAAAAGGAACTGTTCGAGAAATACAAGTCGAACTTCACAGTCACCCCGCCATCGATCGCCCTCAACGAAGGGTTTGATCGGATCAACGACGGCGTGTACCGCTGAAGCCTCAAGGTTCCCTGCAACGCCGGCCCTCCAGCCGGCGTTTTTTTTGGACCGAGCACGGCTCTACTGGCCTTCCTTGGCGAAACGGGCCAGCTCTTGAAGACGGCGCTCGCGCAAGTAGAGAAACAGGGGTGCCCCAAAGGCGAAGGCCACGGTGACACAACTCAACAGCACCCACACCAGGCCACGCATCTGCAGACGCCGGCTTTCCACCACCATCCAAAGGGTGACAGCGGTGGCAGCCACCGCCAGATCGCGGGACAACGACTGGGCCGCTGGATTGGCATTGGCCTGTTGCACAAAAAGGGCCAGATCAAACGGCTGGCCAGTGCTGCGGATGAACGCCAGATTGGCCAGCCAGGGAAGAACCGCCCCCGCCACCGCCAGAGCGAGATAGATCCAAGCCAGCGAGCGGGCAGGAGCAGCAGGGGCGGTGACCACGGGTCCGGCGGGCGACGAAGGGGGGGTGGCCGTCATGGGTTCAGGGGTTGGGGTGGGGCATCGGGTTGGTCGGGATCCCAGAGCATCACTTCCGCCTCCACCGTTTGCAGCAAGGTGTCACAGCGATCGGCATAGGCACAGGCCTGCTGGTAAAGCTCCGTCATCCGCTCCACGTCCAGATCATCCGCTTGGAGCTCCACGAGGCTGCGCTCCAGAGCTGCCTGGGCCTCGCGGTAGCTGAGCTGGTCTGGGCCAGCCCCATCTTCGGAGGCGGCTGAGCGGCGCGATGGCCTGGCCCGCGGCTTGGACCTCTCGCTTGGGGGAGCCGTCATCAGGGGTCGGCGGCAGGGGTGGGATGCAGCCCTTGGACGAGCAGATCCAACTTCCCATCCGTGAGCTGCAACGTCACCGTATCCCGTGATCGCACCTGGTGGATGGAGCGCACCACCGTGCCCTTGGAATTGCGCAGCAGAGCAAAGCCACGCTCCAACACATGGCGTGGGGAGAGGGCCTGCAAAAGCTGACGCTGATGGCCCAGCCGCTGGCGCTCCAACAGCAGCCGCTTGCGGGGGTGCAGGGGCTCGAGCCTGGCCTGTTGAAGCTGCAGCTGGCGGCGCAGAGACTGCAGTCGCCAGGCCAACACCTGGCGCAGGTGGCTCCTCATCTGCAGCACGGCTCCGCGCTCCGCCAGCTGATCGGGCAGGAGAGCCACCAGCGCCGCGGTCGGGGTCGCCGCCCGGTAGTCGCTCACCAGATCAGCAATGGTGGTGTCGTCCTCATGGCCCAGGCCGCACACCACAGGGGCTGGAAACGCCGCCAGCGAGCGAGCCAGGGCCTCGCCATCAAAGAGAGCCAGATCTTCCCTGCTCCCCCCACCCCTCGCCAGCACCAGCGCCTCCACGCCAAGGCGATCGACCTGCTGCGCCAAGCGCTCAATCACCTCGCACAGCCGCGCTTCCACCGCTCCCTGGACAGGCACAGGCACCACCAGGAGCGCGGTGAGGGGCCAACGCTCACGCACGGTGCGCAACATGTCGGCCAGGGCGGAGCTGGGCACGCTGGTGAGCAGGGCGATGCGGGAGGGCCAGGGAGGCAGTGGCCGCTTGCGATCGGGGTCGAAGAGGCCCTCGGGAGCCAGGCGGGCCCGCACCGCCTCAAACCGCCGCATCACAGCCGTGAGGCTGGGGCGCACGTCGAGGATCTGAACGGAGAGGGCGGCCCGGGCCGTCCAGAAATTGAGCTTGCCCACAACGGTCACCCCATCCCCGTCTTCGGGCACAAAGCTGAGCTTGCTGAGCTGGGAAGCCCAGATCACGCCGGGCACCGTGGCCTCCCCATCGGTGAGGGTGAGCCAGAGGTGACCCTTCTTCAGCTGGGGGCGGCTGACGGTGGCCTCCAATAAAAATCGCGGCGCAAAGCCCCTGCCAAGCAAGGTGGCGATGGCCTCATTGAGGGAAGCCACCGTGTAGCGATGCAAACCGTGGCGCGGCAGCAGCGGCTCAACAACGTCCACCCGCTCGACGCCGTGCACCATGCCGCAAGCCACCTCCAGAAGATTCACCCTAGGCAAGCGGGGCCTGGTCGCCGAGGATCGGGCCCGGCTCCGGCTCACCCATGGTTCCCCAACCCTCGTCCCTGCCCTTGAACCGCCGCGAGCAGCTGGAGAGTGGCCTGCAGGCCCGCCTGCCAGCCACTCCAGAACTGGTGTTGGTGACCGATCTGGACGGCACCCTTCTGGAGGGCAGCCCTGGCTGGCGAAGGCGGTTCTACCGCTGGCTGGCCGCCACGCAAACCAGCGTGCTGCATGTGTTCAACACCGGCCGGGATCTGGCCTCGATCGAGAGGCTGTTGGTGGAAGAAGCCGCCATGGGGCTGGGCTCCCCCCACCTCGTGATCGGGGATGTGGGCTGCACGGTGGCTTGTGGCGTCAGCCTGGCCCCCCTCCCCTTGGTGATCGAGCCAATTGAGCAACGGTGGCATGGGCAGGCGGAGCGCCTGCTGCCCCTGCTGCAAAGGATCCCCGGCCTCTCCGCCCAACCCGTCAGTGCGGTGCGGCGTCTGGCCTATTTGATCGACCCGGAGATCCTGGACCCCGAGCGGCTGCAAGCTGTGGAGGCCCTCGGGGTCGACTGCCTGGTCTCAGGCAACAAATACCTGGATGTGCTCCCCGCCGGAGTGAATAAGGGCTCCACCCTCACAACACTCATCGGCTGGCTGGAGGTGACCCCGGAAACGGTGGTGACCGCCGGCGACAGTCTCAATGATTTGGCGATGTTTGAAACAGGACTGCAGGGGGTGATGGTGGGGAACGCCGAACCGGCGCTGGTGGCCGCCCTGCCCAAGCTGCAGCGCACCTATCGGGCGCGAGCCCATGGCTGTGCGGGAATTGTGGAAGGACTCAGACACTTCGGCTTTTCCCATCTCCTGTCGGGTCATTTCTGAGCTGCCTGGCCGGCCGCCCGCAGACGGGCCTGGGTGAGGGCCGTGGGCGGGGCGGCCAGGGGATCCTCGGGCCAGGGATGGCGCGGGTAGCGGCCCCGCAGATCCCGCCGCACCTCGGCATAGCCTTGCCGCCAGAACCTCTCCAGATCAGCGGTGATGGCCACAGGGCGGCCCGCAGGGGAGAGGAGGTGGAGGGTGAGGGGCAGGCGGCCGTCCAAAAGCACAGGGGTTTGCACCTGACCGAACATCTCTTGGAGTTTCACCGCCAAGACGGGGGCCTCTGAGGCGTAATCCAAGGGCACCCTTCTTCCTGAGGGCACCTGGAGATGGGTGGGAAGGAGCTTGTCCAGGAGCGGACGGGCCTGCCAGTCACACGCCCCCCAGAGCGCCTCCACAAGGGGCAGCCGTTGCAGATCCCCCCTGGTGCGCCAGCTGGCGTCGATGTACGGCTCAAGCCATGCACCCCCATCAGAACGCAGGGCCTCCAAACGGCGATCAGGCCAAGGCGCCCCCAGATGTTGATGGGCCAGGGCGAGGCGCTGCTGCAGAGCCCGCGCTTCCGGTGTCCAGGGCAGGGCCTCCAGACCCATCAGCGCCAGGCCTTCCAACATGGCTTGACGCACCTGGGCAGCTGAAGCCTCGGGCCAGGGCGCTCGGGAGAGCACCAGGGCGCCGAAGCAACGCTGCTCCTCACAGCGCACCCGCTCTGCGCTCGGATCCCAGCGCGCCTCGCGTCGCACCACAAGGGAGGAGGCCGCCAGCACCTCCAGCCCGGCCTGCTCAAGGCGCACGGCCAACCGCACCCTGGCGTCCTGGCCCATCCCATCCACCGCAGCGATCGCCAGCGCAGGGGCCGCCGCCAGGGGGTCCTGGGGGTGCACGGTGGCCCCCCGTCCGTTGTGCAGAAGAAAGCGACCATCCCCCTGACCCCTGGCCAAGGCGATCCACTCCGGATAGGCCCAGCCGATCAGGCGGGCGGTGATCTGGCCATCGGGATCGGATGGAGGTGCCGGGGCGGCCGGCCTGCGGCCTGCGGCCCGCAGCACTTGCTGCTCCAGGTCTCTCTGCAGCTGGCGCAAGAGGCGATGGCTTCTCGCGTCCCCCTCCTGCCGATGGCCTGGCGTGGGCGCAAGCAACCAGTCGAGGCGTTGCAGGAGGTCGCCGCCCACCTCCCTGCCCGCCAAGGGATCGCGCTCGCTGAGGAGGGCCGCCAAGGCGGAGGCCAGCGGCAACCATCCCTGAGGCTCCGCCAGCAGAAGCATGTGGCCCAGCCGGGGGTGCAATCCCACCTGCAACAGGCAGCGACCGTGGGCGGTGAGGCGCCCCGAGGCGTCGATGGCTCCCAGCTGTTCGAGCAGGCGCTGGGCCTGGGCCAAGGGCGCGGGTGGGGGGGGATCGAGCCAGAGCAGCTCCTCCCCCTGGCCCGCCCCCCACGCCGCCAACTGCAAGGCCAGAGGCAGCGGATCGCACTCCAGGATCTCGGGGGTGGAAAACGGCGGACGCCGCTCCTGCTCGGCAGCACTCCAGAGCCGCACGCAGCGACCTGGCCCCAGCCGGCCAGCCCGGCCTCGCCTCTGCTCCACACTGGCCTGGCTGGCCGGCACCGTCACCAAGCCATCCATGCCGGTGGAGGGATCAAAGCGAGCCAAGCGACTCAGGCCGCTATCGATCACCAGCCGGACGCCCGCCAGGGTGAGGGAGCTCTCGGCAATGGCACTGGCCAACACCACCTTTCCCTCGTCATGGCGGGCGGGGCCAATGGCATCGCTCTGGGCGGCGAGGGGGAGCTGGGCATGGAGGGGAACGCACTCCAACCGCTCACCCCAAGGCCTGGCGGTGATGGCCCGCTGCACGGCCCGGATCTCCCGCTGACCCGGCAGGAACACCAGGGCCGTCTCCCCTGGGGCCCGCTCGTGGAGCCACCAACTCTCCAAGGCGCGAACCACCTGTCGCTCCAAGGGCTCCCCATGGCGAGGGGGCTGGTACTCCACCGCCACGGGATGGGAGCGCCCCATGGCGGTCAGAACCGTGGCTCCATCAAGAGCCTCCGCCAGCGGCTCCAGATCCAGGGTGGCCGACATGAGCAGCAGCTGCAGCTCGGGCCGCAGGCATTGCCTGGCTTGGCGAAGGAGGGCCAGGGCCAGATCGAGATCGGCCCGGCGCTCGTGCACCTCATCGAACACGACCAGGGCCACCCCCTCCAGGGCGGGATCCGCCTGCAAAAGTCTCAGGAACACCCCTGGGGTGACCACGAGCAAGCGCGTGCGTTGACCGCGGCGGCTTTCAAGGCGAACGCTGTATCCGACCCGTTCTCCCACGGGCTCCCCCAAACCCTGGGCCAACCGTTGGGCCGCAGCCCGAGCCGCCAAACGGCGCGGCTGGATCAGCAGCAAGCACTCCGCCGGTTCGAGGCGCTCGAGAAGGGAGAGGGGAACCCGGGTGGTTTTGCCCGCTCCCGGGGGAGCTTGCAAGAGCACCGTGGAACCCGGCGATGCGACAGCCGCCACGATCGAGCCGAGCTGAGCATCAATGGGTAGGGGCTCGTGGGGCAGGGGGCTCAGCGCACGTGGCGAATGCCATCAACGGGATGGTAGACCTCGCCCGTGGTTTCCTCGTAGACGATGGCGGGCAAGCCAGTTTCAAACATGGTTTGCAAGGCCTCCTTCAGGTAGGGATTCCAACCACCCGTGGTCACCTTGCCATGGCGCACCGTCCAATCCCAGGTGCCTTGGAGATCCCGGGGGATGCGACCCTCCCGATCCCGGCGAGCCACCAGGTCTTGCGACTCAACGATGCCCACGAGAATGGGATTTTTGCCGTAGGCAGGAGTGAGACTGAGCTCCAAACGGATTGGATCTTCCTTCACCATCTTCAGCCGAAACCTTGGCGGCAGCTTGAGGCCGTTCAGCACGGCGGCGACGATACGGGTTCTCTGGTCCACCATCGCTTGCGTTTCGGTTGCGTTCTCGACGAGCCTATTCATGCATGCTCCCCTTTTCCCAATTGGCCCTGACTACTCCACAGGGCGAACAGGTTCGCCGTTGTCATCGGAAAAGCGCACGGTAAGTAGCTCCTCCTGGGTGATTTTTCCATCGGCGTCCAGTAGCTCAGGGTGAATGGTGAGCTTGCCCAACCGATTCTCCTGGGGCTGTCTGCTGGCGAGGCCCTCAGGGCGCTGCATGGCTCGGAAGCCGCGGCCCATCACTCGGAAAGCCTGCCAAAGCAACACCAAAAAGCAAATGCCGTAGAGAAGGGGGAAGAGCTCAGCCAAAAGAGTTGGCATGTTGGCGGACCAGGCGGCGGGGGTCGCGCGGGGAGCGCCAAACCATCATCGCTCGCTAGGCGAGGTGGTGGTGGCCAACATCCAAGCCCAAAGGGTGGTGCAAGCTGCGCCAAAGGCCAAAAAAGCGAGAAGGAGGCGGCTGGTGTCCACAGAGCGAAAAAATTCTTTACATATCTTAGGGGACGCCTCGGCTCTGCCGGGGCGGTTTGCCTCCCCTGCTGGAGCCGTCAAAATGCACCTACTTTTTTGCCAGCGTTTCGGCCACTGAATGGCCACCTTCCCATCCATGCGCCTGCTCCCTCCCGTTCTCCAAGGGGCTTCAGGCCTGACGGTCGCCACGGCCCTTGTGGTTGCAGGCCTGCCCGTGAGCCTTGTCGCTGCCCCGCCAATGGCGGCGAAGGCCGCTGGATCGGCTGCTGCCCTGCTCAGCCGACAATCGTTTGTGGCAACAGCCGTGCAGCGCACGGCCCCAGCGGTGGTGACCATCGACACGGAGCGCACGGTGGCTCTGGGGGGCTCGGGTGGCCTGCCCAACGGGCTGATGAACGATCCGCTCTTCCGGCAGTTTTTCGGCATCCCAAGGTCGCAAATGCCCTCCCAACGCACCGAACGCAGCCAGGGAAGCGGCGTGATTTTCCAAGCGGACGGCTTGGTTCTCACGAATGCCCATGTGGTGGAGGGAAGCCAACGGGTCACGGTGGGGATGCAAAACGGCAGACGCGTCGAGGGGCGGGTGGTCGGCCGCGACCGGCTCACGGATTTGGCTGTGGTGCGATTGGAGGGGCAAGGTCCCTGGCCTGTGGCGCCGCTGGGCAATTCCGATGCCTTGCAGGTGGGGGACTGGGCCATCGCCGTTGGCAATCCCTACGGCCTTGACAACACCGTCACCTTGGGAATTGTGAGCAGTCTCAACCGCAATGCCCGCAAGCTCGGCATCCTCGACAAGCGGCTCGACCTGATTCAGACCGATGCAGCCATCAATCCCGGCAACTCTGGTGGTCCTCTCCTCAACGCCGATGGAGAAGTGGTGGGCATCAATACTTTGGTGCGTTCCGGCCCCGGGGCCGGGTTGGGGTTTGCCATCCCCATCAATCGTGCCCGCCAAATTTCAGGGCAGTTGATCAGCACAGGCCGGGCCAGTCATCCCATGATCGGAGTGGGGCTCGATGTGTTGCGCAACGAGGCCGGCGAAGAGTTGGAGAGCGGAGCCAGGATTGTGGCCGTGCAACCTGGCGGCCCCGCCGCAGCGGCAGGGTTGCGGCCTGGCGATGTGATCACCGGCGTGGATGGGGGCCGCATCAGCAGCCCCACGGATGTGATCTCGGCGGTGGAGAAAGCAGGGGTGGGACGATCCCTGCGGCTCCGAATTCTCAGAGGGGGCATGCCACTGGAGCTGACCGTGATGCCTGGAGACCTGGCCAACCAGGGGAGGCCCTGACCGGCCAGGGTTTGGGCTGCCCTTGAGCCTCAGAGAATGTCAAAGGGTTGGGGCCCCTCACTCGGCTCGGTCTCGACGTGGGGTTGGGGGTGCCCGGGGGCATGGGCAAAACGGGGCGGAGCCCCCAATTGCTGGCGCATGACCCACTGGGTGGCGGCTTTCTGGCTGTGCCAAGCCTGAAGAAGCTGCTTGGCCAGCCCCCGAAGCACCTGAGGGTCCGCCGTGGCGTCAATGGCACGGCTCATGCGCTCCAGCTCAAACTTTTGACCAAGCGTGAGGGCGAGAGGCTCAGACATCGCAGCACCTCCGAAAAAAGGGTGTTGGCGACAAGCTACGAACTGTTTCTGAGGCTCACGTATCCAATGCAACAGGTGCTTGTGTCCGGTTAGGGAATCAACGCCCCTGTCCTCCCGAGAAGGGGCCTGCTCTGGATCAATCCGGTGACAGCGGAGATGGCGACAGAGGGGGCCGACCGCATTGAAAGCCGAGATCTGCCAAGGGTTGTGTCAATCCCTTAGAAGCCTGAATCCCCAACAGCGTGCAGGGCAGCGCCGGAGAAGATCGAGAAAGTGTCTCTTCCGGCTGGCGCAGCCTCTGTGGCCAAACGCTGATCAAGCCGGACCGCTGACCTGGCGCTGCGCTCGGCGATCCTTCTCGCGCTTCTGCTGCCGCTGCCGATTGGCTTCCCGTTTGGCCAATCGCTCCTGTTCATGCAGCAAGCGCTCCCGCTCCTCGGCCTCTTCCTGCTTTTTAGCCTGGTAGTAGGCGAAGTCACCCCGATAGAGCACGAGCTCCCCATCCCGCAACTCGACAATGCGATTGGCAACTGTGGAGACAAAGGCGCGATCGTGCGACACCAGGAGGACCGCACCTTCGTAGCCGCTCAACGCCTCCTCCAACATGCGCTTGGCGGGGATGTCGAGGTGGTTGGTGGGCTCATCGAGCAGGAGAAGATTGGAGGGCCGCAGCAGCATGACGGCAAGGGCCAAGCGCGCCTTTTCCCCACCGCTGAGCATGCCGGCCTCCTTGAACACGGCTTCGTTGCTGAACCCGAAGCGGCCCAGATAGGAGCGCACCTGGCTCTGACTCCAATCGGGCACCGCCTCAAAGACCATGGCGAGCACCTGCTTCTCGAGATCGAGAGCCTCAGCTTGGTTCTGCTCAAAGTAGGCGGGGATCACGTTGTGATCCCCCAGGCTGGCCTCACCCTCCAAGGGAGACTCAAGGCCCATCAGCAGGCGCAACAGGGTGGATTTTCCCGCCCCATTCGGACCCACCAGGGCGATGTGATCCCCACGCTCCACCTCCAAATTGGCCCCGAGAAACAAGATCTGTTCGCCGTAGGCATGGCTGAGGTTGGCAAAGTGGGCCACCCGCCGCCCTGAGCGCGGTGCGGGGGGAAAACGGAAGCGTGGCCCTGTGATCTCCTCTGTGGGGGCCTCGATCCTCTCCACTTTCTGCAGGAGTTTTTCGCGACTCTTGGCCTGGGTGCTGCGGGTGGCGCTGGCACGAAACCGGTCGACATAGGCCTGCTGGGTGGCCAATTCCTTCTGCTGCCTTTCGTAGGCCGCCTGCTGCGCGGAGCTCTCCTGGGCCTTCAGTTCGAGATGTTGGCTGTAGTTGCCCAGGTATTGGCGGGACACACCCCGTTCCGTCTCAACAATTTGATTGCAAATCCGATCCAGGAAGGTGCGGTCGTGGCTGATCACCACCAAGGGGAGATCCTGCGCCAGAAGCATGGTTTCCAACCATTCGATCGTTTGCACATCGAGATGGTTTGTGGGCTCATCGAGGAGCAACACATCGGGCTCTTGCAGCAGGATCTTGCCAAGGGCCACCCGCATCTGCCATCCGCCAGAAAAGTCGCCCACCAACTTTTCAGCCTCCTCCAAGCTGAAACCGATACCGGGCAGAAGCTTGTCGATGCGGGCGTGCAGCTCGTAGCCGTGCAGGGCTTCAAAACGAATCTGCAGCTGGCCCAACTCCTCAATCAACTCCTGGAGATGGTCTGGATCGTTGGCGGCTTGCTCGGAAGCCATGGCCGCTTCCACCCGCCCTTGGGCGTTGAGAACGGCGGCGGCCTCATGGAACGCCTGAAACAGCTCCTGGCGCACCGTGCGCTGGAGATTCACGTCGAATTCCTGCTGCAAAAAGGCAATGCGCGGATCGCCCTGCCGCAGCACCTGGCCACTGGTGGGCTCCTCCAGGCCGGCCAAGATCCGCAACTGGGTGGACTTTCCAGCCCCGTTGACGCCAACCAGGCCGATGCGGTCTCCAGGCTTGACCTCCCAGCTCACCTCCCGCAGCACTTCACCGGTGGGATAAATCTTGCTGATGCGGTCAAGGCGCAGCACGGAATTGGCAGAAACAGACCTGCATCTTCGCAAGGCGCATCGGACAAACTGGCGACGATGGCCTCAGACTGGCTGCCATGATCAAGCGTCTGGAACAAATCGCCGCACTTGTTGTTGCAGCCGGTCTCGCCATCGTGAGCTATTGGCTGTTTTTCAGCTGGGCCCAGGGGGGGGGAGTGCACCGGCGGCAGAAGCCGAACACCTCTCCTGAGACGCAGCAAAATCAGAAACAGCAGTCCAGGGCGGGCTCAAAGTCCTCCACGAGCCTTGAGCAGCCACTGCTTGGTGGCGTTGTCGTCCAACCCGGAGATGTAGTCCCTCACCTCCTCGGCGCTGACCACCAGCCCTTGATCCGCGCCAATCTCCACAATCCTGCGGAGAGCCCCGGAGGGATCCTGCAACGCCTGACGGAAGAGCGACTGGGTGAGCTCGGTGTCCTCACTGATCTTGGCGTAGAGCTCGGCGGCGTTGGTGGAGGACATCAGGGCGCATCCATTCCGCCTGACGCTATCGCGTCTTGACGGTCGACCTGAAGTCAGGCCGCCAGGGGGTGGCCATCTTCAGAGTGGCCGCTGGCTGAGGCATCTTCCATGCTGCGGGCGTCGAGACAAAGCACTTTGCGCAGCTGGGCGTAATTGGCCGCCAATCCTTCCCGCCCCTCCTGCTGGGCGCCGTACTCGGCGCGTTGCAGCACGTGATGGAGATGGGTGAGGAGATAGGTGCTGATCACCGCCGAAACCAAAACATCGCTGCGTTCAGCGGTTTTTCGGCGGGAGCGCACAGCCGAGGACCGGGGCTTGGGGGCCCGGGTGACGGAAGCTGAGGAATTGGGGGAGGTGGCGCGAGCCATGGGAGGGACTCCGTGGGGATGGGGAGGAGGCGAGAAGGATCAGCTCTGTTCCACAAGCATACTGCTGGATACTACCCTTGACTAACTTTGTACACTTTTTCGTATCCGATCCGATCTTGCGGTCGTGGCGACCCGGCAGACCTCTTCCAGCGGGCGACCCAAGTCGCCTCGCATTCAGGTGGTCCTGCCGGAAGACCTCTGCGAGCGCTTGGCGGCCCTGGCGGAGGAGGAATCCCGCACCGTGAGCAACATGGCCAAGGTGCTGATCCAACAGGGGGTGGAGGCGCTTGAGCGACAACGCTCAAGTTCCCAGCCCGCCCCTGCGGAACGCCACGTTGAACCGGAGCGGCAGACCGAACGGTTTCGCGCCGAGCTGGAACGGCAGGAACAGGCCAAGCCCTCCCGGCTGCGAGGAGCGCCAAGGCGCCTGCGCCTGCAGCGCCCCCGCGAAAGCTGAAACCCTTCAACCCACCCGAAAGCCTTCAGACCGGCGCTGCCACCTGCCCAGAACCCGAGGGAGGATTGGCGCGCACCCCCAAAACGGCGGCGCCGCGGGCTCCCGTCACAGAGGGCAGAGAGCCGGGGTGCCCCATGGCATGCCACCAGGCCAGCAGGGCAAAGGCCAGGGCCTCCCGCTCCAAGTCCCCGATGCCACAGTCCGCCAGAGGACGCACCAACAGGCCCCGGCAGCGCCTGCGCAGTTGCTCAAACAGGAAGGCATTGCGCGTTCCTCCGCCAGCCACAAGCAGCTCCAATGGCGACGGACCCCTGTGGAGATCCTGGGCCACAGCCGCGGCGGAAAAGGCTGTGAGCGTGGCCAACACATCGGCTGGTGAAGCCTGGGGCTGCTTGGCCTGCAACTGCGCCAGGCGACGCTCCATATCTTCTGCGCCAAAGAGTTCTCGGCCGGTGGATTTCGGTGGGGACTGGCGAAAGTAAGGCTCCTGCAGCCAAGTGGCGATCACCTGCTCATCGATGCGACCTTGCCGAGCCCAGCGGCCGTCTTGATCAAAGCTCAGGCGGCCCTCACTGAACCGATGGACCGCCAGATCGATCAAGGTGTTGGCCGGACCGCAATCCCAGCCGCGCACGGGCTGATGCCGATCAGGCCCCTCGGCGGGAGGAATCAAGGTGAGATTGGCGATCCCCCCCAGATTGAGCACGGCGCGCCATCCGCCGATGCGGCCAAGCAGCGCCGCATCGGTGGCGGGCACCAGGGGGGCACCTTGGCCGCCAAGGGCGAGATCAGCGGCCCGAAAATCAAACACCACCGGGCGATCCAGGCGTTCGGCCAACAACGGACCCATCAACGCCTGCCAACTGGCCCCTCGCCGTCCCGGCTCGGGTGGGCGATGCCAGAGCGTCTGCCCGTGACATCCCACCAGCTCGGCCCGGCCCTCGGGATCACAGGATCGAGCGACTTGTGCCTGAAGCTCCGTCAGAGCCTCCACCAAGTCGATCACGGCGGCGGCCGGCAGAGGGTATCCCTGTCCGTAGCGGATGAGCTCCCGCTTCAGCTCGTCTGGGTAGGGGAGGGAGGCGCTATGGGCCACCCGCCAGCGCGGATGGGTTGCGGATCCCCAGAAACGGGCCAACACCGCATCCACCCCGTCGGCACTGGTGCCGCTCATCAGGCCCAACACCCACATCAGCGTCAGCGGCTTGGCAGGGCCTCGAGGGCTTCAGCGCTTCCCATCACCACGAGCACCTCCCCCTCCATGAGCACGTGGGAGGCCGGAGGATTCACCATCAGCTGGTTGGCCGGGCCAGCCGCCAACACACTCACGCTGTAGGTCTTGCGCAGATTCAGATCGCGCAGGGAGCGTCCAACAAAGGCTTGAGGCACTTTGATCTCCTCAATGCTGTTGCGATCGTCCAGGCGGAGACGCTCCAAAAGGTTGGGCCGCACCAATTCCTGGCCAAGGCGGGCCCCCTGCATTTTGGAGGGGAACACCACCTTGTCGGCCCCAACCCGCCGCAACATCTTTTCATGCAAATCGCTGGTGGCCCTGGCAATCACTTGCTGCACCCGGGTTTGGGGGGCGTCTTTGACGATGAGCGTGGCTGTGATGCTGGCCTCAATCGGTTCACTGATGGCCACCACCACCGTGCCCACATCCAGGGCACCGGCGGCGCGGAGGGCATCCTCATCGGTGCAATCCACGATGCGGGCCTCGATGCCAGGCTCCTCTTGCAGCAATTCATCAATCGCCCGGGAGTTGAGATCGATCGCCAAGACTTCGGCCCCGGAGCGGGTGAGCTCCCGACAAACGGCGCTGCCGAACCGGCCCACACCAATCACGGCAAAGCTGTTGGAAACATCTTGGGCAGCGCTGGGCTGCCATTGCCACCACTGGGACATGCCTGACAAGGATCAGTTGGGCTGGGGTGTCATGCGCAGGTAGGGCCGAATCTCCGTGACGCCCTTGGGAAATTTGGCGCGGGCTTCCTCGGTGGGAATGGAGGGCACGACCACGCAATCCTCGCCTTGCTTCCAGTTCACCGGCGTGGCCACCTGGTGGTGATCCGTGAGCTGCAGGGAATCGATCACCCGCAGAATTTCATGAAAGTTTCGGCCTGTGCTGGCAGGGTAGGTGATTTGAAGTCGGAGTTTTTTCTGGGGATCAACAATGAAAACCGAACGGACGGTGAGATTATTCAAAGCATTGGGGTGAATCATTCCATAGAGATCACTCACTTTGCGATCTGAATCAGCCAAGATCGGATAATCAACAATCGTGCATTGAGTTTCGTTGATATCAGCGATCCAGCCCCGATGGCTCTCGGCTGAATCCACGCTCAGGGCCAAGGTTTTGACATTGCGCTTCTCCCATTCCGAACGCAAGCGAGCCACCTCGCCGAGTTCTGTGGTGCACACGGGGGTGTAGTCCGCCGGGTGCGAGAACAGCACCACCCAGTGATCGCCGGCAAAATCATAAAAATTGATCGGTCCAAGCTGGGAGTCCTGCGTGAAATCAGGAACCGTGTCGCCGAGCTGGAGGGGCATGGCGGGGGAGGGAGAACTGCTCCGCAGATCTTGTCACAGTGGAGAGGTCGGCAGCCCAGTCCCTCAGCAGTTGGCGTAGATGGCGCAAGCCAAGATCAGCCGTCGCCGAGACAAAGAGCATCTCAGGTTCCAGAGCCTTGGCCCGGTCGAGTTCTTCAGCGGGGCAGCGGTCGATCTGGTTGCCGATCACCCGCTGGGGCCGTTCCGCATGGAACTCCTTGAGCACGGAGCGCACCGTGGCGAGTTGCTCAGGCCAGGAAGGATCGGCCAGGTCCACCACAATCAACAAACCATCGGCATCGAGGGCCTCCTCGAAGGTGGAGCGAAACGCTTCCACCAGGGCGGGAGGCAGATGGCGGATGAAGCCCACCGTGTCGGTGAGGAGGATGGACTCCTGGCCGGGCAGGCCTGCGGCCTCGAAACTCAGCCGTCGCGTGGTGGGATCCAAGGTGGCAAACAACTTGTTGGCCGCCAGCACGCCCTCTCCCGGAGGCGCCCCGCTGAGGGCGTTGAGCAGGGAACTCTTGCCGGCGTTGGTGTAGCCCACCAGAGCCAGCCGGCAGGCCCCGCGACGGGCCTGCCGCAGGCGGGCACGGTGGGCCTCCAGGCGCCTCACCTCCCGCTGCAGGCGATCAATGCGCCGGGCGATGGCCCGGCGATCCTTCTCCAACTGCGTTTCTCCCGGGCCGCGGGTGCCGATCCCTCCGCCCTGCCGGGAAAGCGCCACCCCTCGACCGGTGAGACGCGGCAGGCGATAGCGGAGTTGGGCCAGCTCCACCTGCAAACGCCCCGCCGCACTGGCGGCGCGCTGGGCAAAGATATCGAGGATCAGCTCACTGCGATCGCTCAGGGGCACGGATAGTCCCTGCTCCAGCTGGCGGGTCTGCCCCGGGGTCAACTCCCGATCGCTCACCACCAGAGTGGCCTGCAGCCGCCGCGCCTCCAGCGCCGCCTCACGCACCTTCCCCTCCCCCCACAGGCTGGAGCTTGCGGCAGCGGAGCGCCGTTGCACCACGACTCCAACGGGCAGGGCGCCGGCGCTGCGCACCAATCCCTCCAACTCAGCGATGCGCCGCTCCAGCTGCAGAGGGATCTCGTCCTGGCTGAGCACCAGAAGCAGCACCCGCTCCTGGTGGGGACCCTGCCCAGCGGCGGCCGCCGGGCCGGAGAAGGCCAGGCCCGGTGAACGGTCCTGAAGCTCCTCCAGCGGTGGGGGCTGCCTTTGGCAGAGATCCGCCAGATCGCCCTCTTCCGCACACGACCAGGAGTGCTCAGCCTCTGGCGATGGCAGGCTCAGCCGGGCTCGCTGGTGCCCGCCAGCGGCGGGGAGGGGGCCGAAACGAAGCCAACAGCGGGCCTTGAGATCCAAGCCCACCAATCCCTCCCGATGGCCCGGCTGCAGCGACGGCTGGCGGGCGGTGCCCGCACAGGTGAGCAATCGCCCCACGCGCACCTGCCGTCGGGACAATCCCGCCAGGCGCTCCAGGATCTGCCGCGCGGAAACAAGCTCCCCCACCCACAGAGCCCGGGGCAGCCCCCGCTCATCCACCACCAGGGTGAGCGGGAGTTCAAGGGCGGCACCCTCCTTCCCCAGGCGCTGCAGAGTGAGGAGATCGGCCAAAGCGTCGGGGGGATGGCGGCGGTGCAACAGCTCTTCCAAGCGGTGGCGAACCGATGGACGCAACCCCTCCGTTCGCCCCAGGAGCACCCCTTGCCTCATCGCCTGCGCAACAGCAGGCATGGCACGCCGGCCCTGGCGGCTCCCTCCACATCCTCCGGCTGATCTCCCACATGCCACACCTGGTGGGGCTGGAGATCCAGGGCTTGCATCGCTCGGAGGAAAGGAAGTGGCGAAGGCTTGGCCGCCCCAACTTCACTGGAGACAATCACCTCCTGGATCGAGGAGCTCAGCTCCAGGGCGGCGAGAAGGCCGTGCAGGCGTCGATCGAAATTGCTCACCACCGAGAGCCTGAGCCCCTGCTGCCGCCAACCAGCCAGGCGCTGGGGCACATCGGGATACACCCGCCAGAGCTGGGGCTGGGCAAACCGGTCAAAGAGATCCTCTTGCAAAGCGGCTGGTGGCTCGATGGAGCCATCGATGGCCTGAAACACCTCGCGGATCCTCTCTCCCCACCAGCCGCGCTCGGCATCCAAGAGGGGTCCAGACGCTTGCAGACCAAAGGCCAACGGTGGCGCGGCCCGGTAAATCCTTGGAAACGCGGCATCAATGGCGGCGGGAGTGACCGCCAGGCCATGCTCCGCGGCTGCAGCGGCATAGGTGGTGCCCACCGACTCCCGCAGGGTGATCAACGTGCCCATGGCATCCAAGAGCAGCCCCTTGGGCTTCGACCAAGGCGCGGCCGCTGGGGGCTGGGACGCCATCAGCGATCGGCGAGCCAACCTGCAGCCCCGCGCAACTGCTGCGGCAGGCCAGGAAGGCGGGTGAGATAGGCCAGGCGTCGCAGGGCAAACGCCGGAGCTCCGGCCAGGGTGAGGCCGCTGCCAGTGAGGGAGGCCTCCCCTTTGCCAAGACTGAGCATTTCGCCAAGGTCGTTCCACACAAAGGGTTCGAGCGGTTGGCCGGCCAAGGAGCGCATCACGTTTTGTGCTGCAAGGGAGGCCTGTTGGATCGCCACTTGGGCCGAGGCGGGAGTCTCCGTGGAGGGGTCTGTCTGGGGCCCCTGCAGAGCGGCCAGATCCCCCACCACGAATACATCTCGATGCCCCTGCAGAAGCAAGTTGGGCTGGCAGGACAGCCTCCCGGAGGGCTCCACCGGTGCCGAGGGCGTGAGCAGCGGCGGTTGGAACCGCAAACCAGCCGTCCAGACCACAGCCCTGACGGGGATCTCCTCGGAGACGGGGGGCAGGCCGGCTGCCCCGCCCGGGAGGGTGACCTTGAGACGATCCGCAGCCACGGCCTCCACCAGGGTCCGCAGGCGCAGCCGCACATCCCGTTTGCGGAGCGCCAAGAGGGCCTGCTCTCGATTGAAGGCGCGGCCCTGAGGAAGCAGCCGATCCCCCCGCTCGATCAGCTCGACAACGCACGCCCCCTGCAACATGTCGGCCACCTTGCAGGCCAGTTCCACGCCAGTGGGTCCGGCGCCAACGATGGCCAGACGCTGCAGGGGGCTCTCCCGGCGGCCCAGCTCCTGAATCACTTTCTGCAGGCGAGCCACGTCGGCGAGGGAGCGAAAGGTCAGCGCATGCTGGGCAGCTCCAGGAACAACAGAGATGTTTTCACTGGAGCCCGTCGCCACCACCAAGGCGGCATAGGTGAGGCGAGCCCCGCCCGCCGTGCGAATCGTGTGGTCGTCGGTCTGCACGCTGACCACCCGGTCTTGCAGCCAGCCCACGCCAGGGCCGGCCAGGAGCGTGTCGTAGCGAGGGGCGATCTCCCAGGTGCGCAATTCGCCGCTGAGCAGTTCGTAGAGCAGAGGAAGAAAGAGAAAGCGATCGTTGGGTTCGATCAGCAGCAGCGGGGGGTGGTTGGGGAGAGCGGCCAAGGCGAGGGCGGTGTAGAGCCCTCCGAACCCACCTCCCACAATCACCACAGGGCTAGCCGACCGGGAAGGCCCGGCATCTTCAAGAGGATCTGAAATCGTGGTTCGGGGATCGCCAACCTGCATGGCCTCACCATAACCAGGGCGGCGGCCATGATCTGGTTCAAGCGGCATGATGGAAGGATGAGCCGGTCTCCTTCTCCCCAAGCTCCCCCTGGCGAGGTTGGTGCCATTTCGAAGGCAGTGGATAGCCCTCCGCTGGGTTGCACCCCCCTCGCTGCCAACGGTTTGCCCATCGACTTGGCAGCCGCGAGGGTTCACCTGGAGCCTTTAGGGGCGGAAGAGCGTCTGGCCTGGGCCCTGGACACTTTTGCTGAGGGGTTCTGTCTCACCACCAGCTTCGGCATCCAATCGGCCGTGTTGCTGCATATGGCCTCCCGTTTGGGGGAAGCGCGCGGGGGCAGCGGCATTCCCGTGATCTGGGTGGATACGGGATACCTGCCGGAGGAGACCTACCGCTACGCCGAGGAGCTGCAGCGACGGCTGCCCTTGAATCTCAAGGTGGTGCAAGCGGAACTCTCCCCGGCCCGGATGGAAGCCCTGCACGGCAAGCTCTGGGAAAGCGGCCGGCTGGAAGATCTTTCCCTTTACAACAATCTGCGCAAGGTGGAGCCCCTGGACCGGGCCCTGCGGGAGGGAGGTGTGACCTGCTGGGCCAGTGGCGTGCGCGGCGGGCAGACCGACCATCGGCGCACCATGACAGCCCTCGATCCGGTGCGAGGCCTCTGGTCGCTGCACCCGCTGCTCGCCTGGAGCCCAAGGGATATCTATTACTACATGGAGCAGCACGCCTTGCCCCAACACCCCCTCTTCGCCCAGGGCTACTCCACCGTGGGCGACTGGCACAGCAGCGCGGCTGATGACGGGGATCGGGCTGGGCGGGCCACCCGTTTTGGCGGACTGAAACAGGAATGTGGCATCCACCTGCCGGGGCTGATGGGCGAGGGCATTTGAGCCTTGCTTGAGGCGCCGCGCTGGTTGCTGATCGGCAACAGCCGCTGGCACTGGGGGGAGCGCCTGCAGGACGGACAACTGCGGGGCTGGGATGGGCCACCGCTTCCCGCAGGCGAAGCTGCCCCTCCGCCTGTGGCCTGGGCCGCCGTTGGGCCCCTTCCCGATCCGTTGCTCTGCCCCCCCGGGCGGCGGGTGGCGCTGGAGGATGTGCCGCTGCTTGGCTGCCCCCCCTGGCTGGGGGTCGATCGAGCCCTGGCGGGCTGGGCGGCCTGGCAGGAGCTGGGGGATTCGGTGCTGGTGGTGGATGCGGGCACGGTGTTGAGCCTCACCCGGGTGGATCCCAGCGGCACCTTCCAAGGGGGGCGCTTGTTGGCAGGCCTGCAGCTTCAGCGCGAAGCGATGACCAAGCGCACAACGTTGATCCCCGCCATCCTCAGCGATGCGCAGCCAGGGCACCATCTGCCGGAGGAGAGGGATGGAGACGCCTTGTGGCCCCAGACCACCGCCGCAGCGATGGAGGTGGGCGTGGCAGCCGGGCTTGCTGCGGCGGTGATCGAAGCCTCAAAGAGCGCAGCCTGCCGGTGGGTTGCGCTCACAGGCGGAGACAGCGCCATGCTCTTTGCTCGGGTGGCATCAGAACTCCGGCAACTCGGTGTAGGGGTCGCCCACCGGCCGCTGCTGTGCCTGGAGAGCCTGGCCAGGCTCCGGCCAGGCAGGTGAGCCAGGCCGGCTGATTTCAGGCCAAACCCAAATCCGCCAGGATGTCGTCCGCCATGGTTTCCGCTTTGACCTTGAGGTAGATCCGTTCAATCTTCCCCTCTGGATCCACCACGAAGGTGTGGCGCATCATGCCCATGTATTCCTTCCCCATGAACTTTTTGAGCCCGTAGCTTTCGTAGGCGCTGGCGACGGGGCAGGGTTCTGCATCGGTGAGCAGGGTGAATGGCAGCTGGTATTTGGCGATGAACTTCCCATGGCTGGAGGCCCCGTCCTTGCTGATGCCAAGCACCGTGATGCCACTTTTCTCCAGGCTGCTCCAGCGGTCTCTGAAGTTGCAGGCTTCCTTAGTACACCCTGGAGTGTCGTCCTTGGGATAAAAGTAAATCACCACTCTCTTGCCTTTGAAGGAGGCGAGCTCAACCGGGTTGCCATCCTGATCAGGCAGGGTGAAAGCGGGAGCCGGATCTCCGATCGCAAGGGCCATGGCACAGGACAAAAGCGTGCCGCAAGCCTAGGGGGCCAAGCCACCAGGAGCTGCCTGATCCGGCTAAATACCAAAGTGTGCGGCCCAAGATTTGGCGTGACAAGACAGACAAATCAGCAACATGTGGCTAAGTTGAAAAAGAAGTCGTCTTCCAACCTCCCGTGTTCAAGCGTCTGCTCGCTGGTCTCACAGTGGGAACGGCACTGACTGTAGTTGCCGTTCCTCTGTCAGCCCAAGCCGCCACCAATCCTGTCCGCTGGAATACCGGCGGCGCCGTTTGGTCCACCAATCAAGCTGCTTTCGACACCTTCCTCAAGACAGGTGAAGTCACCGACCGTGGTCTGGCCGGTGGCCTGGCCCGCTCCGGCTGGACCGCCAAGCAGGTCAAGGACGGCATGACCACCTCCTACGACGTGGACCTGATCGGGGTCTCGAAATTTCTCTACTCCGATGACGGGGTGAAGTTCCTGAAGAAGGCTACGGCCAGCTACTTCCCCTACTGGAGCATGAACACCTACGCGGTTCAGGCTCTGCGCTCCGCCATCATCGCCGACGCTGCTGACGGCACCATCAGCTCTGCCGGCATCATGCGGGCTCTGCCCACCGATTTCCGTCTCGCGGATTTCTGCAACACCTACACCGGTGCCCAAAACCCCTGCGACGAGGGCCGTTGCAAGCCTGGCGCCGGCGGCGCCCAGTGCACTTCACTGCTCTCCTGGTACGTGTTCCTGCCGAAGTGCATCCAGGCCAACCAGGTCATGGAGCCCGTGGCTGAAGTGAGGCCCGCCCCCGCCCCCGCTCCTGCTCCTGCCCCCGAGCCGATCCGCGGCCTCTGGTGAGCCCCCTCGCTCATGGCTGCTTGCCCCGGCTTCGCCCGGGGCTTTTTTTTGGGGATGGATCCTTTGGCCACTGCCCCTCCAGCACCCCATGGCGCAATCGCTGGGGAAGCCGAACCCCGAGATGGGCCGCAAACCAGCTCTGGAGCTGTGCCAGTTCCTCCGGTTTGAGGCCAGCGCCGGTCAGCGAGGCGCGGTAGGGGGCAGCCGGCGCAAACCAACGCTCCAGGAGCCGTTCGCCAAGCTGGAGCGCCAGAGGTTCCTCCCACTCCTGCTGCCCCACCTGCCAGCCCATCTGCCCCATGGCGGCGGCCAAAGGGTCAGGGACGAGATCCTGCCGCGCCAACCCTTGCGCTTCAGCCTCCATCACCCGATCCAGGAGCGTGGAGATGGCCGCCCCCACCCCCTCGGGGCTGTTCTGCAGCGAGCGCAGGGCGGAGGCTGGGCCCAGCAAGGGTTGGCTGAACAGCAAGCGCAGGTGCGCGCCTGGTGCTGCAAGCGCAGAGAGCATCTGCGCCCAGTGGAGGAGAGCCTCATCCGTGCCGCCCAGGCGGGGCTGACGCCCCACGATCCATTCAAAGCGCCCACCCCTGGCGCCCAGGGCCTGGAGGGGTTGGGGGTCGTCTTCCGGCACCACCATCAATTGGGGCCGCACCAGCGGATCGAGCACCTGGACCTGGGCCTCCAGGCGCTCCAAATCTTCTGCTGTGGGCACGGTGAGCACCACCTCCCCTTCCGCGGCATCGTGAAGCGGATCGAGGGCCCAGAGCAACGAGCGGGCTTGCAGCACGAGCACCCGATCCAGCCGGCCCGGATGGTGCTCCCCCCAAAAACGCTGGCGCAACAGATCAAGCCGTTCTCCCTCCGCAGTGGCCTGGCGGGCCAGCCAGCGCTGGAGCAGAGGATCCTCGGGACTGGAGCTGAAGAACTCGCCCAACTCCTCCTGCTGCTCGGCAAGGGCCGCCAGCTGGGCGGCCCGGCGCTGCCGCAGGGCCGTTCGTCGCTGCCCCTCCCAGCCCAGGCTTCCCGGCTGCCAAAACACCTGCCCCTGCAAGGCCGACGGCAGGTATTGCTGAGCGACCCAGTGCTCGGCGTAGGCGTGGGGGTAGCGGTAGCCCTGCCCATCGCCGAAAGCCTGGCCATCGCGATGGGCATCGCGGAGATGGGGCGGCACCTGTTGCTTCTGGGCTTGCCGCACCAGCTTGATGGCGTCAAACACCCCGAGGGTGCTGTTGCTCTTGTCGGTGCTCGCCAGATAGAGGGCCGCCTGAGCCAGGGGGTAGAGGCCTTCTGGCAAGCCCACCCGCTCAAAGCTGGCCGCACAGGCCTCCACCACCACCACGGCCAGCGGATCAGCCAGCCCCACATCTTCTCCCGCCGCAATGAGCATGCGGCGGAAGAGGAAGCGCGGATCCTCCCCGGCCTCCAACATGCGCGCCAACCAAAAAAGCGCGGCATCGGGATCGGAGCCTCGCAACGACTTGATGAACGCGCTGATCGTGTCGAAGTGGGCGTCGCCCTGTTTGTCGTAGAGCACGGCCCGTTGCTGGATCGACTCCTCGGCGATGGCCAAATCAATGCAGGTGTTGCCCTCTGCATCGGGCTCGGTGGTTTCCACAGCGAGCTCAAGGGCGTTGAGCAGGCTGCGGGCGTCACCGCTGGCCACATTCAGCCAGTGGGCCTCGGCTTCGGGTGACACGGTGACGCGACGGGAGCCATAGCCCTGCTCGCTGTCACGGAGGGCACGCTGCAGGAGGCGGCGCAGGTCTGGCGGTTCGAGGGGCTGAAGGCGAAACAGGCGCGAGCGGCTCACCAGTGCCTTGTTGACTTCGAAATAGGGATTTTCCGTGGTGGCACCGATGAGGGTGACGGTGCCGTTCTCCACCCAGGGCAGGAGGGCATCCTGCTGGGCGCTGTTGAAGCGATGCACCTCATCGATGAAGAGGATGGTGCGCAGGCCGTGATGGGCGAGCCGCTCCTTGGCCGCCTCCACCTCGGCGCGCAGATCCTTCACGCCGGCGAGGACAGCGTTGAGGCTGCTGAAATGGGCCCGGGTGGAGCCGGCGATGATGCGCGCCAGGGTGGTTTTGCCCGTGCCCGGCGGGCCATGCAGGATCAGGTTGCCCACCCGATCAGCGCTGATCGCTCGGCGGAGCAAGCGGCCCGGCCCAAGGATCGCTTCCTGCCCCACAAAGTCATCCAAGCTGCGGGGACGCATGCGCTCGGCCAGGGGAGCAATCCGGGCCAGGGTTTGCTGGCGCTGGTGGCTGAACAGATCAGCCATTGCCAGGCCGGCCCCAAGCCATGCGCGCCGTCAGCGGATGCCTAAGCCAAGGGGCCACGGGAGGGGGAGCCGGGCAGCGCAGTGGTGGGATTGTGAAGGCGGGCACTGAAGCCCAGCAGATCGAAGCCACTGAAGAGAAAACTGATTCCCACCAGCAGTCCCAAAACGGAGAGCAGACCAGCCGGGCTCATGGTGAGGATCAACAGGCCGAGCACCAGGGTGACCAGCCCGTTGAGCAGCCCCCAACCCCAGCCGGCGGCCTGGCGATGGGCCAGGGCCAGGATCGACATCACGATGCCTTCGAACAGGAACACCAAGCCCACGGCCAGGGCCAGAGACTTGATCTGGGTGGCGGCGGGCACCACACCGCCCTTGAACTGCAACAGGATCCACAAGCCCGCGTAGAGAAACAGGCTGGCCACAATCAAGCGGAGGAAGCCATGCCAACGGTTGAGGCGGGCGCCTCGGCTGAAGGTGTCAATCCAGCCCATCAGCCCTGCCACCAAAAAGGCCACGGCCACCATCACGGTCACCCCGGCGGAGGCCACCACCGGGAAAAAGAGCGCCAGCAGGCCCAAAACGATCATCACGATCCCTTCCGCCTGGGTGATCCCCTTCAGCCGGCCGGACTGCAAGGCATGGCGGGTGAGGGCGGATTCCACCGCGGCGAACTCCTCTTCATCAGGGGTGTTGAATGTGGCTCCGGAGGGCATCACAACGTTGAGTGGTTGTTTCGACCCTAGGCAGGGATGCCGATTTCGACATCTGTTGGAGCCTCAGAGATCGCTCATCACGAAGCCACCCTTGGCGCTGCCGTAGCGGGAATTGACACGCAGCGATTTGCGATCTTCCGAGATGGCGTAGGTGAGGGCAGAACTTCCCTGCAACCGGACGCGACCTTCAGCGGCGAGGGAGGATGGTGGCTGTTCAACCATCAGTGCCCGCAGCGCTTTCGCCCGCCGCGGGATCGCGGGGTGCGTGCCGTCGAATTCCGCTTCGGGCATCCTGCCGAGCACATCCATCACCCGCAGGCATCCCTGGGGATCAAAGCCAGCGCGGCTCATGTAGGCGTAGCCGACACGATCTGCCGCAAATTCCATCTGTTGGCTGGCAATGGCCAGATTTTGCACCTCGCTCTCGGAAGCGTCCTGCAGATCCTGCTCCATGCGAGCAGGGTCGGCGTTGCCAGCCGGATTGATGGGCAGGCTCACCCCTGTGGCGGTCTGAAGGATGTTGCTGAAGATCGACCAGCCTTGCGCGGAAGCCTGCCGTGACTTTTCTTTGCGAATCAGCTCCTGTTTTCTTTCATCGAGACGCTGCTGAGCTTTGGCCAAATCCGCCTGCTTCAGGGGGATGTGCCGCTCCACATGGTGCGACATTTCATGGCCGACCACACAGGCAATGGCATCGGCATCGCCAGCGAGGACATCGAGCAAACCTGAATAAACAGCGATGAGATTGACCTCGGTTGCAAATGCATTCATGTCGTACTTCGGCACGCTGACAATCCGCCAAGGAGTCGTATCCAGCTGATTGGCGCGAGCCAATCGATCAACAATTCGATAGAGGAAGTAGTAGGGCTCCGGCAGCTCTTTCTTTGCCTGCTGAAAAAAGGCCGTGTTACGCGTCACCTGCCCAGGCCGCGCTTGGGCTAGCTGGGGGGAAGCCTGAGCGACAGACTGACCGTGAAGGAGCACCGAGACGGC
>JAYKHK010000162.1:0-2596 GCA_035284785.1 Cyanobacteriota bacterium
ACCTCCGCCGCCAGGGCCTGCTCCCCCTGTGCGGCTATGGCAGCCTCGACCCCGCGAGCTGGGTGCAGCTGCTCCAACGCGAACGCCTGCTCCTGCCCGCTCCTTCCTCCCTGCTGGACCATTCCCCCTGGCGGGAAGCCGGCCTGATCGCGCTGCCGCCGGCGGATCCTCTCTGGGAGGTCATCTGGCTGGTGGTGCGGTTGGAGCACCTGGGGGCTGGCTGGGTGGAGGGGTTGGGGTCGGGCGTCAGGGATGCGGCGTGAGGGAAAAACCGGATGGCTGACGAATACGGTCCCCTGATCATCTCAAGGGAGGGACTCTGGGATGATCGGCCCTGGCTGCCCCCACCACCTGCTGCCCTCACCCCAAAAAGAACCCAGCGATCAGCGGCAGCAGGCGCTTCACCGCCCCCACCAGCTTCGACGTCTCCTCCACCGCCTTGTTGGTTTCGCTGAGGCCAGCGCTGAGCCCTTTGAGGGCGTTCATGGCCCGGCGGGCTGGGCTGCCATTGGCACGGGGGTCCTTGGCGGCGGTGGCCAGCTCCTGAATCTCCCCGAGGGCTTCCGCTCGGGTGGTCTCGCTCAGGTGGCTGTCGGCATCGACGCTGGCCTTGAGCTCCTGGAGCAGTTCCCGCAGGCTGGGCTGGCCCGCCGCTGGCCGTTGATCGGGGAGGGCTTCGATCGTGAGCCGGGCCTGATCGCTCAGGTCGCCCAGATTCACCAGGCCGCCACCGGTGTTGAAGGTGCCGGTGTTGATCAGATTGCCGTCGCCGGATTGGATGGTGGTGGTGTTCACGGCAGGGGATGGGCTGTTGGCATTGTTGCCGCCCATGACTGGGCTGATCACCGGGGCGATGGTGACGGAGGTTGGATTCGGGTTGTGATTCGCCACTGGTGCAAGGCGGCTGGCCAGTTCGGCGAATTTGCTGGCGTGGTTATTGAGATCTTCAGCCCGTTGGCGCTCCACAGCTGCGGCGCGGCGCTCGGACTCCAACTGGCCTTTGAGATGGGCATTCTCCAGGAGCATGGCGTTGTATTTGGCGAAGAACGTTTGCTCCAGTGCACCCTTGTCCACTTCTGCAGGGGCCTGAAGAGTGACGAGCACATCATTGCCGCTTTTCTTGAGGCCAGTGATCGATTCTGGCGTGATCTGGGGGTGCTGGCGCATCACCTCTTGGAAAGCCTGCTGGAAGGCTTTGGCATCAACGCCGTTTTTGATCAGCAGCTTCACCTCTTCGATAAGTTGCATGAAGTAAGTCTCGAAATCACCGGGGCCGAAGCTCTTGTCTGGATCATGGGGCAGCCGCTCGCGGTAGTGATCATCGCGCCGCTGGCCCAGGGCATCAAAAGGCTCCAGCAGATACACGTAAGCGCAATCGATGGCGTGCAGGTTTGTGGCGTGATCGATGTTCCACCCCTCCAGGGTGGCGCCGGTGAGGTGGGCACCCTCCAGATCGGTGCCGAGGCACTGGCTGGTCTTGAGGTTGGCGTTCTCCAGATGGGCCTCCTTGAGCACGGCATCGGTGAGGTTGGTCTCACTCAGATCGGTGCCGCGTAGATCGGCCTGGGGCAGGTAGGCGCCGCGTAGGTTGAGGCCATGGAGGTCGGCCCCGGGAGCGGAACCGCCCAGCAGCAGCTGGCGGCAGCGGGGTTCAGCCAAAATCGTTCCACGCGCATGAGCGAGATCCAAACCCTCTGCACTGTTCCAGCAGACACGGTCCAGAAGAGTGCCACGCAGCCGCGAGGGTACGAAATTTGTCCTTTTTAGCACGGCTTCTCTGAAAGAGGATTCTTGAAGATCAGCGCCTGAGAAGCGTGTGCCGCCAAGGGATCCCAAGGCGATCCCGATGGATCTGCAGCCCGAGTAACCCATAACTCCTTGGCGTGAGCGCAGGAAGGCAATGCTGAATACAGTTATTGTTGCAATAGGCCCTGCGAAGGAAATGGCAACTGAACCATGTTTGGCACCGGAACCAGTGATGTAAACGGAGATAAGAACAGCTGAAGCAACAGAGTATAGGCCAGTATCTACAATAGCGACAATCCCGGCAACAGCGACACCTCCGGCAACAGCTCCAGCTCCAGCAGCAGCGAACGAGGTCGCGATGGCGAAAGGACCAGCAATAGCAAATGGCCCGGCAACTCCAGCGGCGGCCACGCCCAAAGCAAGAGAGAACCACAACGAGAGAAAAGTCAAGCCTTTAACGCTGAATCCCTCCCAAACGAAAAATGCTTGCCCCAAAAATAAACAGGCTGATATTATACCTGTAGAGATCTCGCCAAAAGGAACGACAAGTGAGTCTATTCGAGCCTTTTCTATGAAAAAAATTATGACGCATGCAAAGATTAAACCCATTGTGCCCCCGAGCAGAGTTCCGATCGTCTCCTGAGTAAGTATGCGCAGCAATGGCAAGCCGCACCGTACGCCATCAAATTGCGCCCCCTTCAGATCCGCATCCAAAAAATCCGTCCCCCGCAGATCCGCTCCACTGAAATCCGCCCCAGCCAGCGTCGCCCCACGAAACCGCAGGCTCCTCAAATCAGCCCCACGAAAATCCCGCTCACCGGCCTGGTAGCGGCGGAGCACCTCGGCTTGG
>JAYKHK010000163.1:0-4513 GCA_035284785.1 Cyanobacteriota bacterium
CGCAGGGCGCTGATCACCACCACGTAAAGGGCAAAGGCGCCGCTCATCAACAGGCCGGGGATCACCGAGCCCAAAAACAGCTCCCCCACCGGCACCCCCAGCTGATCGCCCAACACCACCAACACGATGGAGGGGGGGATGATCTGGCCGAGGGTGCCGGAGGCGGCGATCACGCCGGTGGCAAGAGAGCGGTCGTAGCCGGCGCGGAGCATGGCCGGCAGGGAGATCAGCCCCATCGTGGTGACGGTGGCGGCGATCACGCCGGTGGTGGCGGCCAACACCGTGCCCACGAGCACCACGGCCAGGGCCAGGCCACCCCGCAGGCGCCCCATCAGGCGGCCCATGGTTTCCAGCAACCGCTCGGCGATGCCCGATTGCTCGAGCATGGCGCCCATGAACACAAACGCCGGGATGGCCAGCAACGTGATGTTGCCCATGATCCCGAAGATCCGCTGAGGCAACGCCGCCAGGAAGGAGGCGTCAAACACCCCCAGAGCCATGGCCAGCGCGGCAAACACCACGGCCACGCCCCCCAGGCCGAAAGCCACCGGATAACCGCTGAGCAGGGCCACCACCAGAGCGAGAAACATGCCCGGCCCAAGGATCTCCCCGGGCTCCAGGGTGAGCACCCAGCCCAACACTTCCAATTCCATCGCTCAGCCCTCCCCGCCGTGGTCGTGCTTGCCCACGCGCTGGCCGTGCAGGAGGCGTATGGCCTGGGCCACCCCCTGCAAGCCCAACAACAGAAAACCGAGGGGGATCAAGCTTTTCACCCAATAGCGCGGCAGCCCCCCCGGATCGGGCGACACCTCCCCCAGGCGCCAGGAGGCCAGGGTGGGCTCCACAGACGCCAGCAACACCACCACCACAAAGGGCAGGAGCAGGCCCAGGGTGCCCGCCAGCTCCACCCGGGCCCGCTTGCGCGGGCTCCAGCGGCTTTGCAGCACATCCACCCGCACGTGATCGTCGCGCTGGAGGGCATAGCCCATGGCCAGCAGAAACATCAGATCAAACAGATACCACTGCCCCTCGATCAGGGCGTTGGAGCTGAGGTTGCGGCCCACGGCCAGGCCCACGTAGCGGCCCACCACGTTCCAGGTGCCCAGGGCGAGCATCAGCAGCAGGCCCCAGCGGCCCAGGGCCGCCGCGGCGCGGTTGAGGGCATCGATGCGATCGGCCAGCGCCAACCAGCGGTTCATGGCGCCTCCTTTCATGGCGCCTCCTTGGCCTCGCCAAAGGCGAAGCGGGCGTAGGAAAACTCATTCACCCGGTTCCAGGCGAACACATCCCGGCGGAAGGCCTGCCATTGGTCGTACACCTTCTTGAAGGTGGCATCCGCAGCGCTGTCGGCCAGGATCTGATCGGTGGCCGCTCGGGCGGCCTGGAGGATGGGCACGCCGTAAAACTCCAGCTGGGTGCCGCCCTTCACCAGCCGTTGCAGCACGGTGGCATTCAGGGCGTCGTAGCGGCTGAGCATGAGCCCGTTGGCCTCATGGCAGGCCGCGGCAAACATGGCCTGATACTCCTTGGGGAGCTTGCGCCAGGCCTGCAGGTTCACCAGGGCGGTGAGGGTGGGGCCTGGCTCCCACCAGCCCGGGTAGTAGTAGTAGCGAGCAGCTTTGTTGAGGCCCAGCTTCTCGTCGTCGTAGGGGCCGGTCCACTCCGCCGCATCGATCGCGCCCCGATCCAGGGCCAGGAAGATCTCCCCGCCGGGGAGCACCTGCACGTTCACCCCCAGGGCGGCCATCACCTTGCCGCCCAGGCCGGGGATGCGCATCTTCAGCCCCTGCAGGGAGGCCAGGCCCTCCAGCCGCCGCTTGAACCAGCCGCCCATCTGGGCGCCGGTGTTGCCGGCCGGGAAGCTGCGCACGCCGAAATCGGCATAGAGCCCATCGATCGCCTCCAGGCCGCCGCCTTCATAGAGCCAGGCGTTTTGCTGCTGGGCCGTGAGGCCGAAGGGCACGGCGGTGCCAAAGGCGAGGGCGGGATTTTTGCCGAGGTAGTAGTAGCTGGCCGTGTGCCCGCTCTCCACCGAGCCGTTCTGCACCGCCTCCAACACCTCCAAGCCAGGCACCAGCTCGCCAGCGGCGAAGGGCTGAATTTGAAAGCGGCCCTCGCTCATCTCTCGCACCCGGCGGCTGATCGTTTCCGCCCCGCCAAAGATCGTGTCGAGGGAGTGGGGCCAGCTGGTGGCCATGCGCCAGCGCACCAGGGGCAGGGCCGATCCGGCCTTGGTGTCGTCCGCGCGGCGGATGCGGCAGGAGGCCAGGGCCCCCGCCGTGGTGGCCACGGCCGCCGCACCGAGCAGGCGGCGCCGTCGCAGGGAGAAATCGGGCATGGGGGTGAGTGTAAGGAAGGGGGAAAGGTCCGACCCGGGGGTGGTTCTGGGAGGATCCGATGGCCCCTTGCCAGGCTGAGATGGCGGATCGGATTCTCTCGGAGGTTCGCGAGCAGCTCCCCGATCTGACCTTCGAGATCCTGGAGATCGGCGCGGTGCAACTCGCACCCGAGCCCGAGCCCTTCTATCGCCTGCTCGACGACTTCCCGGGGTCGCGGGTGCACGCCTTTGAGCTCGACCCCGCCAGTTGCGAGGCCCTCTCTGCCCAGGCGCGCCCGGGGCTGGTGATTCACCCCGCCGCGATCGGTCGATGCAGGGAGCAGCGCACGGTGCACCTCACCAACAACTCGATGTGCACCTCCCTCTATCGCCCGAACGAGGGGCTTTTGGCGGAGTTCAACCAGCTTGAGGTGGCCAGCCTGCGCAGTTGCAGCCAAGTGGAGACCCGCTCCCTGGATGAGCTGGCCGAGGAAGGCCTGTTCGAGCGGGTGGACTTCATCAAGATCGACATCCAGGGGGCCGAGCTGGATGCCTTCCTCGGCGCCAGCCGAACCCTGCGCTCAACGGTCGCGATCGTCACGGAGGTGGAGTTCTCGCCGATCTACGAGGGTCAACCCCTCTTCGGCGATGTGGATCGCGAGCTGCGCTCCCGGGGATTCATGTTCCACAAGTTTTTCGGGCTCGCGGGCAGGTGCCTGCGCCCGGTTGTCTTGAACAACAACCCAAGGCTGGGCAGCTGGCACCTTTGGAGCGATGCCATGTATCTGCGGCAGCTTGAAGAATGGCCGCAGCTGGATCCGGCAGCCCTGGCCCGGCTGGCGATTCTGGGATGGCTGTACGGCAGCCCTGACGTGTGCTTCCGATGTCTGCAGCTGTGCGACCAGAAGCTCTCGACACGCCTGGTGGAGACCATGATCGAGAAGGCTTGAGGAGGTTTGCGGGGCAGGATGGCCTGCACCGCCTGGCCCCCATGCCCCATCGCTACGGCATCGTGTCGCCCCCGGCGATCGGCCATCTCAATCCAATGATGGCCCTGGCCCTGGAGCTTCAACGGCGTGGGCACGCGGTGGTGGTGTTCACGGTGGCGGATGGGGCACGCAAGGTGGAGGGCTTGCCGGTGGAGGTGGTGAGGATCGGCGCCAGCGCCTTTCCAACGGGCAGCGTGGAGGAGGCCTACGCCACCCTGGGCCGCCTGAGCGGAGGGGAGGGCTTGCGCTTCTCAGTCGCTTACTTCCGCAGGGAGCAGGCCATGCTGTTCGCCGATCTGCCTGAGGCGGTGGCGGGCGCGGCCATCGACGTTTTGCTGGTGGATCAGCTGTCTCCTGCGGCGGGCACGGTGGCGGAGAAGGTTGGCCTTCCCTTCATCACGATTTGCAATGCCTTGCCGGTGCAGCGGGAGGCCGCGGTGCCCCCCTATTGCACGGGATGGATGCCAAGGCGAGGGCTGTGGGCCCGCTGGCGCAACCAGCTGGGCAATGCCCTGCTCAATCGCCTCACGGCGCCCCTCTGGCGCGACCTGCAGGAGCAGCGCCAGCGCTGGGGGCTGCAGCCGTTCCGCCGCCGGGAGGAAGCCCTCTCCCCCCTGCTGCAGCTGGCGCAATTGCCCCGCGCCTTTGATTTCGCCAGGGAGCGTTTGGCGCCGCAGTTTCGCTACGTGGGTCGGCTGGCGGATCGCTCCGGCCGCGATCCCTTGCTGCGCGATGCCGTGCCCTTCCCCTGGGAGCGTCTGGATGGGCGCCCGTTGATCTATGCCTCGCTGGGCACCCTGCAAAATGGCCGCCCCACCGTCTTTGAGCAGATCGCCGCCGCCTGTGCGCCCTTGGAGGCGCAGCTGGTGATCACGATGGGGAATCCAACAAGCGAGCCGCTGGATCTCCCCGGCGGTCCGCTCGTGGTGGCCTATGCGCCCCAACAAGAGTTGATCGAGCGCGCAACGTTGGTGATCAGCCACGCGGGCTTGAACACCACCCTCACCACCCTGGGCTGCGGCGTGCCGGTGTTAGCAATTCCGATCACCAACGACCAACCTGGCATCGCCGCCCGGCTGGCCGCCTGCGGAGCGGGCAGGGTGCTGCCCTTGCGACGGCTGGCTGTGGAGCCTTTGCGGGAGATGGTGGTGGAAATGCTCATGAATCCCAGCTACCGGGAGCAGGCCCAGAGAATGCGGGCGGAGAA
>JAYKHK010000164.1:0-3460 GCA_035284785.1 Cyanobacteriota bacterium
GCCAACAACAGCGAGCCATTGATCCAGACAATCACCGCCGCACACAACCACCCCAGCCCCTGCAGCCAGCGTGGGGCGCAAAGGTCTCCCATCAGGCCAGCCCTCCCGCAAAAGAGCACCAGCGGGATCACCGCAAAGGGCAACTGCACGCTCAACACCACTTGGCTGAGCACCAGCAGTTGGTTGGTGGCTTGATCCCCGAGAAGGAGCACGGTGGCCAGGGCGGGAATCAGCGCCAAGCAGCGGGTGAGCAAGCGACGCTGCCAGGCCGGCAGGCGCAGATCCAGAAAGCCCTCCATCACCACCTGCCCAGCCAGGGTGGCCGTGAGCGTGGAGCTTTGGCCGGCGGCCAAGAGCCCCACCCCGAAGAGCACACTGGCCAGGGAGGTGCCCAGCAAGGGGGTAAGCAGGTGATAGGCCTGGCCGAGGTCCTCCACCGGTTGGCTCACCACCCCGTGGAAGGCGCCCCCCGCCAAGACCAGAATCGAGGCGTTCACCAGGAAGGCGAGCAGCAGGGCCAAGAGCGCATCCAGCGTGGCGAAGCGCAGGGCCCAATGGCGCGCTTGCGGATGGTGGGGCCAGCGGCGGGATCGCACCAGCGCCGAATGCAAATAGAGGTTGTGGGGCATCACCGTGGCCCCTAGGATTCCAGCCGCCAGATAGAGCTGGCTCCCCTCCCGCAGGCTGCCAGGGCGGGGGATCAACCCGGCCGCCACAGCTGGCCAATGGGGCTTCAGCAGAAGCAGCTCCAGGGCGAAGCAGGCGCTCACCAACGCCACCAGGGCGATCACCACCGCCTCCAGGCGCCGCACCCCGAAGCGCTGCAAGGCCAGCAAGAGCAAGGTGTCGGCGGCGGTGAGCAGCACCCCCCAGGGCAGCGGCAAGCCAAAGAGCAACTGCAGGGCAATGGCGCTACCCACCAGCTCCGCCAGATCGCAAGCCACGATCGCCACCTCGGCCAGGAGCCACAGCGGCAGCCGCCAGCGCTGGGGCAACAGCCGACGGCAGGCCTGGGCCAAATCCATGCCCGTGCCGATGCCCAGGCGGCAACACAGCGACTGCAGCACCATCGCCATCAGGCTGGAGAGGGCCACCACCCAGAGCAGGCGAAAGCCATAGCGGGAGCCCGCGGCCAGATCCGTGGCCCAGTTGCCCGGATCCATGTAGCCCACGGCCACCAGGTAGGCCGGCCCGAGCATGCGCAGCAGGGTTTGCCAATTGGGGGCGCCGCCTGGGAGGGGAACGGACACCACCTCTCGGCCGGATTCGAGGCTCATGGGCAAGGTCAACAGAGAGCATTCTCACGAGGAGCGATGGGGCTCCGCCAACCCCGGCGCATCCGGCACCATGCTGGTGATCAACCACCCCGCAAACCATGCCCCCCTCGGCTTCGGCCACCGAAGAGCTTCGGGCCCATCTGCATCACACACGGCTGCTCGGTTCGATCAGCAGCGCCCTTTACTACGACCAGAACACGGTGATGCCCTCCGCGGGCGCGGCTTGGCGCGGGGAGCAGCTGGCCCTTCTGGCGGGTCAGCTCCATGAACGGCAGAGCAGCCCGGCCTACGCCGATCTGGTGGCGGCTGCCGAAGCGGAGCTGGCGCCGGGGGCCTCGCCGCTGCATCGCCGCAACCTGGAGCTGTTGCGACTGGAGCTGAGGCGCCAGCAAGGCCTCGATCCCGCCCTGGTGAGCGCCCTGGCCAAGGCCCAGTCGCGGGGCAATGCGGTGTGGCAAGACGCCCGGGCCCGCAACGACTTTTCAGCTTTCGCGCCGGCCCTGGGTGAGCTCATCAGCCTGCGCCGCCAGCAGGCCAGCCAACTGGCCACCGCTGAACCCGTGGCCCGCAGCCCCTGGGAGGTTCTGGCCCAACCCTTCGAGCCGGACGTGAGCAAGGCCCGGCTGGAGGAGCTGTTCGCCCCCCTCAAAGCCGAGTTGCCCAAGCTGCTGGCGGAGGTGGCCGCCAGCGAGGCGCCGGGCCCCGGCGAGGCTGGCGATCTGCCCGAGGCCCTGCAGGAGCGTCTCTGCGGGGAGCTGCTCAGCAGCTGGGGCTACGACGACAGCCGCTGCCAGCGCTCCCGCTCAGCCCACCCCTTCTCCTGCACGGTGGGCCCCGAGGACTTCCGCATCACCACCCGAGTGGTGCCTGGCCAGCCGCTCTCCGCCTTCCTGGCCACCGCCCACGAATGGGGCCATTCCCTCTACGAACAGGGGCTGCCCCACACGGATGAGCACTACTTTCCCTGGCCGCTCGGGGAGGCCACCTCGATGGGGGTGCACGAATCCCAATCGCTGTTTTGGGAATGCAGGGTGGCCCGCGGCCTCGCCTTCGCGGAGCGGTGGCACCCGCGCTTCGTTGCTGGCCTGGGAAGCGATCCGTGGGGCAGCGCCCGAGGCTTCTGGCGCGCCCTCAATCCCCTCAAACCCGGCCTGATCCGGGTGGAGGCCGATGAACTGAGCTACTGCCTGCACATCGTGTTGCGCTTTGAGCTGGAGCTGGCCCTGCTGGAGCAGGACATGCCGGTGGAGGAGCTGCCCGGCCAGTGGAACCAGCGGATGGAGCAGTTGCTTGGCCTGGTGCCGCCCACGGATCGGCAAGGCTGTCTGCAGGACATCCACTGGGCCGAGGGTCTGTTTGGTTATTTCCCCTCCTATGCCCTGGGGCACTTGATCAGTGCCCAGCTCAGCGAAGCCATGGCGGCCGAGGTGGGCCCGATCGAGCAAGCCATCGCCGCTGGAGAGGAAGCGGCGCTGCGGGCCTGGCTGGACCGCAAGGTTTGGCCCCTCGGCCGCTCGGTGAATGGGGAGGAGCTGGTGGAGCAGGTCACGGGGAGGCCGTTGAGCGCCCAGCCATTCCTGGCCTACCTGAACGCCAAGGTGCACGCCCTCCGCCCCGTGGGCTGAAGGGAAGCGAAGGGGCCAGCTCACCAGCCCACCCTGCCAAGGGGGGTGGGCCGGGGGTTGATCCTTAAGATGGCGCGGCTCTGACAATCGCCATGGCGAACATCGACCACGCTCCCAGCCGCACGATGCTCAACCTGTTGCACGTGCTGCCGGCCTTCGCCGATGAAGGGGAGCTGCGGCTCAACGTGATTGTGGAGCTGAATTCCAACACAATCAACAAGTATGAGCTGATCACTGAAACCGGCCACTTGAAGCTGGATCGAGTGGGCTATTCCTCCCTGGCCTATCCCTTTGCCTATGGCTGCATCCCGCGCACCTGGGACGAGGATGGCGATCCCTTGGATGTGGAGATCGTCAACGTGACCGAGCCACTTGTGCCAGGCAGTTTGGTGGAAGCGCGCATCATCGGCATCATGAAATTTGATGATGGTGGTGAAGTGGACGACAAGGTGATTGCGGTGCTCGCCGATGACAAACGCCAAGATCACATCAACGACTACCAGCAGCTGGGTGCCCACTGGCTCAAAGAAACCCAGTACTACTGGGAGCACTACAAAG
>JAYKHK010000165.1:0-4106 GCA_035284785.1 Cyanobacteriota bacterium
CCAGCCGCCCGTCGGCGTTGCTGGCCACCGCCAGCTGCTTGATCGAGCCGCCGAGGCTGGTCCAGCCGGCCCAGCCACCGGCCTGGGCATCGATCTGAACGTTGTGCCAGGCCGCCTGATCAGCGCCAACGGCAAACAGCTGTTGCCTGCCGTCGCGGGACCATCCCGCCACCAGCTGTGTGAAGCCGCTGCCACCCAAACCCATGGGGGCACTCCAGCCCTCGCCGGGAGAGAGCTCTGAGCTCTGCCAGACGGAGCCATCGGCACCCAGCAGCAGCAGCTCAAGATGGTCGTCGCTCCACCGGGTTGTGAGCACCTGGCTGTAGGCCTCGGGCGGGGGGATGGTCGGCAGCTTTCGGGTGCTCCGGTTCCCCGCGATCTGCGCCACAGCAACCGCGGCGTCGGCCGCAGGGCTCGCCGCCGCCTCCAGGGTGGGCGGCTGGTCGAGCGCCACCGTCGCGCCACTGCGCAGGTAGCGGGCCTCCACCTTCAGGGTTGAGATCGCTTCTGGATCCAGGCTGAATGCCGCCACCGCCCGGGCGGGCGCATCGCGCAGGCCCACGACCAGGTCGCGCCCCACCCGCTGCCAGGAGATCCCCTGGCGTTGGGCGCTGGCGTCGACGACCTCGGGAATGGGCAGCTGCGTCGAGAGGGTGTTGCCCTTGGCGTCCTTGAGGGTGTAAGCGACGCCGGGCTGGCCGCCTTCGAGGGTCCAGAGGCCAGGGTGATCGGGATCGGGCCGGAGCAGCAGGTGCCGGGTGGCCTCGGGCTTGGCGTACACCACCGCGGCCTGCGTCAGGGGCACCTCGCTGGGCAGGGTGGCCTGGTTCTCATGGGAGAAGGGATGAAGGCGGTGCTCCTTGCGGGCCAGGGCGGCCACCACGAAACCTTCGCCGCGGATGGGGAGCGTCACGGTGAGTTGTTCACCATTGCCCTTGCCGCTGGGCTCCGCGCTGGCTTCCGGGAAGCCCTCCAAGGCCTGCTGCCTGGCGGTTTGGTCGACAGGCTCGAGCGGGTCGGCCGGTCGCAGCGGCTGCGCCAGCCAGAGCGGGTTGGCCAGAATCCATTCATCAACCCGGGGGTTGCGGCGGTCGAGCTGCAGCTCCCGGGTTCGCAGCTGGTAGCTCACGCTGCTCTGGCTGGCGAGCGCGGCGGTCTCCTTGGTGGCCTTCACGCCGATCTGGATCTCAGCATCGGCCTCGGCGGCCACCACCGTGGCGCGGGGCTGCAGGGGCACGGTGGGATTGGCCTTCACCCGCAGGGGCAGCAGGGCGGCGAGCTGGTTCTGATCCTGGGCGCGACGCTTCTCGAGGCGGGCGCGCACGGCCAGGTCTTGATCCTCCGTGGCGGCAGCGTTCAGCGGCAGGCGAAGGGTGCGGGTGTTGCCGTTGGCTTCGGCGCTCAGAGGTGTCTTGCTCGTGTTGTCGATCACCTGATATTTCACGCCTTCCTGGCTGGAGTCGATCTCCACCAGCAGCTGCTGGCCATGAGGCACCAACCGGGCCAGCCGATCGTCGTCCACCACGCCGTTCGGCTCGAGAAGCGGCAGGCGGGAGCCGCTGGCCGCATCGAGGAGACGCACGGGCAGGCCGAGCTCGATGCCTTTCACCACCCGGATCTCTCCGCTGAGCAGGGTGGAGCGAGCCCGGCCATTGGCCGTGAGGGCCACGCCTTTGTGGTCCACCGGGGCGGCGGCGGCGGAGCTGATGCCGCTGGGAGGGAGCACGCTGGCCTGCACCCGCAGGGTGATGTCCTTGCTGATGGGGGAGGTGGTGAGGGTGAGGGCGTCGTCGGTGCCCGGGGCGGGCTCGCCGACGGCGGCCCCGCTGGCCACCTCCACCAGCTGGTAGCGGATGCCTCGCTGGCTGTAGGGCAGGGTGATGGCGCCCTGCTTGCCCGGGGCCACCATCAGCTGCTCGGGCAGGGTGATGGCGCGCAGGGGCCAGGGCAGGCCGAGGCGCAGGAGGGTCACCAGGCGGTCGCGGCTGTCGCGCAGGCGCAGCAGTCGGAGCTGGGATTCGCCGGCTTCGGCGGAGCCGGCGCCGCTGAGGGCGGTGAGGCGATGGCTCTGGAGCAGGGCGCGGAAGCGCTGCCAGGCGGCAACCATTGTGCTCCAGGGGCCCTCCCCTGGGGTGGCGGGGTCGTCGGCGAGGAGGTGGAGCTCGGCCTGCAGATGGGCAGGCAGCTCCTGGCGCAGGTGATGCACCAGCCAACGATCCCGGGCGGGGGTGGCGGTGCCCGGCAGCCGGGTGGCATGCACCACCACGCTCACCCGGCCGCTCCAGGGATCGGGCCGGGGCACATCGGAGAGGAAGGGGATCGGGTCTTCGCCGTCCTGCACCTGCTGGCTGCTGTCCTCCAGGAGGGGGCGCAACAGCAGGTGTTCGATCACCAGCAACGGCGGGCTGCCATCGGGGTCGAGGGGCAGGCCAAGCTTGCGGCGCAGCCGTTCAGCGAAGGCGCCCTGGCTGGTTTCGCAAAGGGCGGGCGGCGCCGAAGGGCTGGCGATGGCCGCGGCGGAGGGATCGGCAGCGAGCAGGTCGGGGCCGGAGCCGCGACCGGCGGTGAGCGGAACGATGCGTTGCAAGAGGGCCGAGCGCGCCATCACCAGGGCTTTGTCTTGTCCTTGGGGCGTGGCTGGTGTCGCGCCGCCGCTGGTGGAGGGGATCGCATCAAGATCCAGCTCTTCGCCGAAGCGCCGCAACAGGTGGGCCAAAAGGTCGGCCCGCTGGTGGGCTGCGCCGGCGGGGGCGCTGGCCTGCAGGGCCTCGCGCAGGGCCTGGGGCCAGTGCTCGGGGCGCCCCTGGAGCAGATCGCTGAGATCGGTGAGCGGCAGGTCGCGATCGTGGGCCAGGCCCACCGCCTCCCCGTCGAGGGGGTGGGGATCATTGGTGGCAACGGGGCTGAGCAGCCGGGCGGCGTAGGCGAGCTGGGCCTGGCCGTTGGCGAGCAGTTGGTCAAAGAGGTGCAGATAGGCCCGCAGCTGCAGGGCCTGGCCGCGCCGCTCCGGGGCGGCATCGGCGGGCAGGCCGGCCGGCCCGACGCCGTAGACGGCGGGCAGCTGACGGGCCACGGAGGTGGGGGTGAGGAAGGAGCGGCGACGGCCGGCGGGGATCGCGGTGGTGGCCGCCAGGGCAGCGGGTGACTTCGGCGCGGCGGCGGCAGCGAGCTGGGAGGGGTTGACGGGAGGGGGTGGCTGCAGGGCCAGACCGCGGTGGGAGAGGCGGATCTCGGAGGCGCGATGGAGCCGGGCCCCACGGCGGGGCAGGGGGAGATGCCAGGGATGGAAGCGCTCGTTGGGGTCGCTGGCGAGCTCCAGGGAGACCACCCGCCGCACCTCCGGCAGGGCCTGAACGACCTGGATCAGGACGGCGCTGCGCAGGCCGCCGGGGGGGGGCGAGGCCCCCACCTCGCTGATTGCGGCATCGAGGGCGGCGCGCAGGCGTTCGAGCAGGCCCGGCGCCACGGCGGCGGCATGGAGCTCGAGCTCCGCCTTCACCACCACCTCGAAGGGAGCCAGGGAGACAAAGTGGAAATCGCGTCCGAGCAGGCGGCCGCTGTGAAGGCGCTGGGCGATCGATAGAAGCGAGGCGGGCCCGAGCTGGGCCGCCACCCGCCACACGCCCCGGGGAACCACGGGTTGGGGCGGACCGGCGGCCGTTCTGCCCAGCGGCTCGGCGTCCAGCTCCAGGTCGCCGGCCACCAGGGCGCTGCCGATGGTGGAAGGGCGGAAGTAGAGGGGGAGCTCCGGCGGCCCCTGGGCCTCCACCTGCACCGCTTGGCAACCCAGGGCCCGCAGCAGGGCCACCAGATCGTCAGGGGTGACCGGATCGCCGTTGAGAATCTCCGCCGCGGCCGGCTGCCAATCGGCGCCGGCACTGGCGAGCAGATCCTCCATCGACCACTGGCTGCGATAGGCCAGTTCGGTGAGGGCGAAGCAGAGCTGCTCGAGGATCGTGATGCCGGGATCGTGGCTGTTGAAATCACTCCACTGATCACCGCAAAGGCGCCCCAGCAGCTCCAGCGCCTCAGCTCGCAGCCCGGCGTAGTTCAGGGCGGGATGGGGGGCGGGATCGAGGGTGATGGAGGGGGGTGGGCTGGGCATG
>JAYKHK010000166.1:0-11748 GCA_035284785.1 Cyanobacteriota bacterium
AGGTGGCGCCTACAGGGCCTCAAACAAAGGCACCTGGGCTTCTGTTTGGAAGAAGCAACCCACCACCGGCGAAAACACCTGCTCGCAGAGGCCCCCATCAGCCCAGACCTCCGCGAGGGAGTCGGGCCCCCGACCATCAAGACGGCGCACCACCCGCAAGCCGCCCGCCAACACCTGCGCCCTCCAGTCAGCAAACAGCTGGCGCATCTGCGCCTCGCAGCAGCTCACCCGGCTCAATCATGCGATAGTCCGCCTGGTCGCTTGGGGAGAAAACCAGCTCGCTTGGATGCAGCCGATAGGAGCTTGTCCCGAGTGTTGATGAACACCCGCGGAAGAAGCCACAGGCCCTGGCGAATGAACTCCGCCTCCTGCCCCCGCTTCACCAGCGCTTCGGCAATCGCCACCGGCTTGCAAAAGCGCTCTTGCAACGCATCGAGATCGTGATCCCGCCGTGAGCTGAGGACGATGCCCTCCCTCAACCCTGGCCCTGAGCCGTCGCCAAGGAGGGGCGCAGATTGCGCAAACCACTCAAAAACATCGGGATGAACTGCTCCACCAACTTCTCGGGCTTCTCCTCCCACACCCGCTGCACCGCAAACAGCCTCGATTTCTGCAGATCGGCAGAGAGCAACGCCTGGGGCAGGCGCTCCAACACATAACCCGGCCGCTCCCAGGCCGGCAGGGTGTTGGCGATCTCCACCAAATTGCCCAGGCGGCGCAACTCAGCGCCAGCGGTGATGTCCATGCCGGCCTCAAAGGCCGCATGCTCGATCATGGCGTACTTGTGCTTGGCCGCATTCACCCGGGCGCGATGCTCGGGGCTGCGGCTGGCGATTTGGCCCAGCCAGCGGCTGCCCCAGCTCACATGGGCCGCCTCCTCCGGCAGGATCTTCTCAAGGGTTTGGCGGATCGCCACGTTTTCCTCGCTGGCCGGCGCCTGGCGCAGGGCGGCGATGTGGGCTGAAAAGGCCTGGCAGCCCCGCTTTTCCGTGGCGTTGATCGAAGCCAGCGCGGCGATCAGGCCGTCCTCGCTTTTCACATCGTCGCCGCTCTTGTCAAACAGGCGATTCAATTCATCGATGTAGGAGCCGCTCTTCGGGTTGCCCATCTCCTCGCCCAGGTCGTAGAGCAGATCGGTGAGCCACACCGCATGGCGGGCCTCATCGCTGATGTGGTGCGACAGCTCGCGCACCAGCTCGCGCGGCTTGCCATCCAGGGCTTCGATCAAAATGGTGAGTTCCTGGCAGGAGCGCTGCTCATTGAAGCGATAGCTGTTAAGAAACAAAATCTGCAATTTGCGCTCTTTCACCACCTCAGCCATCACCTGTTTGGGCCCAACGGTGTTGAGAATCTTGCGGGGGTAGGTGACGGCCATCAGCAAAGAGGGGGCAATTCTTGCTGGGATGGTAACGACGCCGGAGCGAAACAGCGGCTCGGGGCTGACGGCGGGGACATTTGTATGGTGAAAGGCCCCGGGCGGCTTCCCTTCCCACGTCTCCCCTCGCGAGCGGCCTCTCACGCGTGTGCCGGCCGTCGCCCCCACTGCCTCGCCACCCCTTCCACCGATGAGACGCCTCCGCACCCTCTCGCTCCTGTTGCTCAGCACCAGCGCCGCCGCAGCCCTGGCCGCCCCGTTCAAGCAAACCCTGCGCCTGGAGGGGGTGACCTTTGTGGTGCAGGCCGTGGGTGAGGGCTCCACCCAGGTGCTCCAGGTGCGGGCCAACAAGGGCATGCAGCCCTATCCCCTGGTGAAGCAGGAGCTGATCGGGCGGGTGAGCAGCGCCGAGGTGAACGATCTCAACAGCGATGGCCAGCCCGAGCTGGTGGTGTTCGTGCAGAGCGGCGGCAGTGGCAGCTATGGCAGCGTTCAGGCCTGGAGCGCCGGCGAGCGCCGCCTCGAACCCATCATCCTGCCCGAGCTCACCGGCAAACTGGGCCAGGGCTACATGGGGCATGACCGCTTTGCCCTGGTGCACACCAAGCTGGTGCGGCGCTTTCCCATCTACAGACCGGCCGACAGCAACGCCAAGGCCACCGGCGGCAGCCGCGAAATCGTCTACAAGCTCGTGGCTGGCGAAGCGGGCTGGCTGTTCCAACCCATCAGCCACACCGATGCGCCCCCCCAATGAGCCCTGCAGCGCCCCTGATGGTGCTTGGCACCAGTAGCGGGGCGGGCAAATCGCTGATGAGCGCGGCGCTCTGCCGCGCCCTGCTCCGCCGGGGCGAGCGGCCCGTGCCCTTCAAAGGGCAAAACATGAGCAACAACGCCTGGGTCGACCAGAGCGGCGGCGAGATGGCCTACTCCCAGGCCCTCCAGGCCTGGGCCGCCCAGCTGGAGCCCGCCTGCGCCATGAACCCCGTGCTGCTCAAGCCCCAGGGCGACAGCACCAGCGAGGTGATCCATCTCGGCCGCTCCGTGGGCCTCGCCCGGGCGGAGACCTACTACCGCGAGTGGTTTCGCCCCGGCTGGGCCGCCATCCGCCAGGGGCTGGCCCACCTGCAGCAGCGCCATCCCGCGGGCCGCCTCGTGCTCGAAGGCGCCGGCAGCCCCGTGGAGGTGAACCTCCAGCCCCGCGACCTCACCAACCTTCGCCTGGCCCAATATCTGCGGGCCCGCTGCATCCTGGTGGCCGATATCGAGCGCGGCGGGGTGTTTGCCCAGATCGTGGGCACCCTCGCCCTGCTCCGCCCGGTTGAACGCCCCCTGATCCAGGGCCTGTTGATCAACCGCTTCCGCGGTCGCCGCGAACTCTTCGAGCCGGGGCGCCGCTGGCTGCAGGAGCACACCGGCGTGCCGGTGCTCGGGGTGATGCCCTGGCTGGAGGAGCTCTTTCCGCCGGAGGATTCCCTCGATCTATTGGAGCGGCGCGGCGGCAAACGGGAGGCCGCCCTGGAGATCGCCGTGCTCCGCCTGCCCTCCCTGAGCAATTTCTCCGATCTCGATCCCCTGGAGGCGGAAGCCACGGTGCGCCTGCGCTGGCTCAGCCCGGGCCAACCCCTGGGCCAGCCCGATGCCGTGGTGGTGCCCGGGAGCAAGCAAACCCTGCGGGATCTGGCCGCCCTGCACCGCAGCGGCCTCGCCCACCAGCTGCAGCGCTACGCGGGCGAAGGCGGCCAGGTGTTTGGCCTCTGCGGCGGCTTGCAGATGCTCGGGCGGGAGTTGTGCGATCCCCAGGGACTGGAGGGATCCAGCGGGGCGGACGCCAGCGCGGCCGGCCTCCACCTGCTGCCCCTGCGCACCGTCTTCACCGCGGAGAAGCTGCTCAGGCAGCGGCGCAGCGCCGCCCTCTGGCCCCCGGCCCAAAGCGGGGAGGGCACGGCGCTGGCGATCGAAGGCTTTGAATTGCACCGGGGCCTGAGCCAGCTGCTCCCCCACCCCGATGGCCCCCCCTGTCAGCCCCTCTGCAGCGACCCCGATCTGGGCTGGGTGCAGCGCCATGGCGCCCGAGGCGGCCTGGTGGCCGGCACCTATCTGCACGGGGTGTTTGACAGCGGCCCCTGGCGGCGTCGCTGGCTCAACCAGCTGCGGCAGCGCAAGGGGCTGGCCCCCCTCAGCGAGGATCAGCCCCACCACAGCCGTCAGCGCGAGGCGCTGCTCGATCGGTTGGCCGATGCCTTCGAGCAACATGTGAACCTGGAACCATTGCTGGGGCGCGGTGGCTGAATCCGGGTTGATGCGCATCCACTGGCCCGACGGCAGCCAAACAGCGGCGCCGCCCGGCGCCGACTGGCTGGAGGCGGCCCGGGAAGCCCGAATCGCCATTCCCACCGGCTGCCTCGGGGGCAGCTGCGGCGCCTGTGAGATCAGCGTCAATGGCCACACCGTCAGGGCCTGCCTCGACGTGGTGCCAGCCGATCCCAGCGGAGAGCTCACGGTGGAGTTCTGCATGGATCCCACCTGGTGAGACCACCGCTCGTCAGCCACCCGGCCTACTCAGCCTCCCTGCCGGAGGGCCACCGCTTTCCGATGGCCAAGTTTCAGCTCCTGGCCGATCACCTCCGCCGGCTCGACCTGCTCACAGCCGAGCAGCTCCACAGGCCCCTGCCCGTGCCCCGTCGCTGGCTGGAACTGGTGCATCCCCGCGCCTATCACGAGGCCTTCAGCCGCCAACGCCTCAGCCCCGCCGAGGCGCGACGCATCGGCCTGCCCGCCACGCCGGAGGTGGTGCGCCGCAGCTGGCTGGCTGTGGGAGGCACGGTGCTCACCGCCCGCCTCGCCCTGCGCCACGGCCTCGCCTGCCATCTGGCCGGTGGCACCCACCACGCCTTCGGCGCGGCGGGCAGCGGCTTCTGCATCTTCAATGATGTGGCCGTGGCGGCCCGGGTGCTCCTGGCGGAGGGGCTGGTGCGGCGCCTGCTGGTGGTGGATCTGGATGTGCACCAGGGGGATGGCACCGCCAGCCTGTTTGCCGGCGACCCTCGCGTGTTCACCTTCTCCGCCCACGCCGAGCGCAATTTCCCGCTGCGCAAGGCCCAAAGCGATTGCGACCTGCCCCTGCCCGATGGCATGGAGGATGGGCCCTACCTGGCCGCGATAGCCGAGGTGCTGCCCGATCTGTTGAGCCAGGTGCAACCCGATCTGGTCTTCTACAACGCCGGCGTCGATCCCCACCGGCAGGACCGGCTGGGGCGGCTGTGCCTCAGCGATGGGGGTCTGCTGCAGCGGGAGCGCATGGTGCTCGAAACCTGCCTGCGGCAGCGGGTGCCCGTGGCCACCGTGATCGGGGGCGGCTACGACGCCCTCGATCCGCTGGTGGAGCGCCATGGCCTGGTGGTGCGCGCCGCCGCGGAGATGGGGCTGCTCTACGGCCTCTGAGATTGGCCGTGGCGCCGCTCAGCGGCCGGCCTGGCCGGCGAGGTGTTGGGCGAGGCGGAAGGTGAGGGCCAGGCTCGTGAAGGTGGGATTGGAGGCGCTGCCGGTGGGCAACACCGATGTGCCCGCCACATAGAGGTTGGCCACCCCGTGCACGCGGCAGTTGCCATCCACCACGCCCTCGCGGGGACTGGCGGCCATGCGCGTGGCGCCCATGTGGTGATAGAGGCTGTAGGCCTTGTCTTTCCAATTCAGCTGGCCATCGCTCAGGTAGGGGCTCAGATGCACCCTGGCGATTCCAGCCCCCTCCAGCGAAACCTTCACAGCTTGGAAGTAGGCCCGCAGGGCCACGAGGGTTTGATCGCCCAGCAGCCAATGCACCATGGGTCTGGCGGCACCAAAGGCGTCCGTTTGATCCGAGAGCAGAATCCGGCTGTCTCTGAGGGGCTCCGATTCGGCATTGCCCATCAGGAAAAAGCGAGCGTCGCGGGGGAGATTGGTGCGACCTTTGACATAGCTCGCCACGATCGGCGCCACGCTGGAGGGGGAGCGGAGCAGGAGGCGCAAGTCGGCAAGGCCGGAGCCCTCCCCCCGCTGCCCGCGCAGACGCCGCACCAGCCGTCGCGCCGCTTGCAGGGGCGATTGCGGCGAGGCCTCAAAGGCGATGTTGCCTGTCACATTCAATAAAGAGTGGGCGCTTTGCTCGCTTTGGCTGAGTTGCAACTTCGGCAAATACTTATGCTTGCCCGCCACAAAGCTGGCAAACAAATGCTCAAATAATCGCCAGTTCAATGGCTCCAACCTGGCCCCATAAAAGCCCACATGATCCTGGTAGTAGCGGCCCACCAGATCCTGGCCATTGCCAACGCCCAGCCGCCCAGCCTGCCTGGAAGCGAGCAGCAGGCGTGGATTCTCGATCCCCCCACTGCAGAGCACGATGGTGGGCGCCTTGAGCAGCGCTTCCCTGCCGGAAAGGGAGCGCACCCGCACCGCCTCGGCCAATTCACCGTTGGGCGAGAGCTGCAGTTCGACCACCTTGGCATCCAACAGGCAGGTCACCCGCGGCGAGCGGGCGATGCGCCCCTTGAGGTGGGAGGCCAGATAGGCGATCGGACTGTATTTGGAGAAATTGATCTGCAGCGCTTGGCTGGGGCCAAACCACTGGTCGAAGCTGGCATCGCGCCAGAGATCCGCCTCAAAAGGCAGGGGGCTCAGCGCCAGGAACTCTGCGGCCATTGCGTAATAGGGCTGCAGCTGGGCGTGACTGATCGGCCAGGCGCCACGGCCGGGCAGAAAGGCACGCTCGCTGAAATCCAAAGGCAGAAATGGCAGGGCTTGCCCCCCCCAGCGGCGACTGGACCCCCCGAAGCCCATCGCCCTGGAGTTGAGGATGCCCGAGGGCACATCGCCACTGTTCAATTCCTCCGGCACGGCAGAGAGAGCATCCGTGTCGATCAGCCCCCCCTGCTCCACCAGCAGAATCCTCAACTGGCTGTGGCTGAGCAGGTGGGAGGCGAGGGCCAGGCCCATCACGCCGGCCCCCACCAGACAGAGGTCGGCGCCCAGATCCTCCACTTTCTGGGCCTCGTCAAACGAGACAAACATCGCTCAACCCCCGCGCCAATCCGCCTGAGTGTCAGCCAACAACTGCTGCAACACGGGCGCAACGCCGGGCATGGCCTGCAGCGTTTGCACATGGCCGGCGATGCGATCCGCCCTGCTGGTGGAGAAGAGCACGCAACCCTCCGGGTTGTTGAGCAGTCCCCCCATGAGCAAAAGCTCGCTGAGCAACCCTGGCCGGGTTGGATCCTGCCCCGTGCGCTCCGCCCAAGCGAGCAGGAGCTGATCGAGGCTGGAGCGCATCTGCTCCGTGCGCAGCGGTGTTTGAAGCACGCTGTGGGTGAAGAGGGGCCCAGCCGCATGGGCCGCAAACCAGCCGGTGTCGGTCTGAAAGAGATGGTCCGGGATCTGCACCACCCCCTGGAAGGCCGGCCAGCGCGTCAGGATCGACCAGCTGGCGCTGCGGCCGGAGCCCAGGCCGTAATGCCTGATTTTTCCCTCTTGCACCAAGCTCTCCAGCAGCGCGATCACCGCCTCGTTCAAATGGCCGCTCTGGCCTTCGTGCAGGAGAAAGTAGTCGATGTAATCGCAGCCAAGTTTGCGCAGGCTGGTTGCCAAGCTCTCCCGAATCGCCGCTTCGCTGTAGGGAGTGGCACCTGCCTGCTCGCCTGAGGCCGGGCCAGGCGGCATCGCCATTGGGGGCGACGGGGCGCTTGCGGCGACTGGCTCAAGCGCAGGTGCTTGCCCCTGCGGCTGGGGCGGGATCACAGCCATGGCCAGATCCCCCGATCGCCAGCGGCGCCACACCTTGCGGTGGAGTGCCCTGGCGATCGGCATCATCGGCCGCAACAGCGGTGGAATGGCACGGGGAGCCAAACCAAACTTTGTGGTGATCGTGATCTCTCCCCGCCGCCCCCGCGCGAAGCGGCCCACCACCTCTTCGGCAAGGCCCATCCCATAGAGGGGAGCGGTGTCGAAATGGCGGATGCCCTGATCAAACGCCTGTTCAAGCAGGCGCAATCGGCCCGCAGTAGTGAGCGATGCACCCATGATTCCAGACGTGCCGAAACCGAGTCTTGAGGGCTGGTGGTTTGGCAAGGATTCCAGGTGGGATCTAGGGAGATCGCCGGCGAGAATAGCAGCTTCAACGCGCGCTTTTTGGCGTGACTTGCGGAAGCGATCTGCAATCAGTACCAGGCCAATACCTATCTCTTTCCGCGCAGAAGCTGGCGGTCAACAGTGAGTCAATCACCCCAAAGACTTGCATCAACTCGGGGCCGCGTCGGCCAACAGGGACATCAGCAACGCCAGCGGATCCCCCTGCAGCTCAGCCGTCCGGCCCAGGACATGGTCCGCCCCGGCGGCCCGCAGCCGCTGCTCGTAGGCCTCCCTTTGGCTCGCCTGCTCCGGCAGGTGGAGGTGGGGCGGCGCGACCGCCAAGGCGAGAAAGCGCTGATCTGGCCTGCACTGGCGGGCGCGCAACACGGTTTCCACATCCGCCACGGTGTCGCCCAGGTAGGCCACGGGGGGGCCCTCGCGGCCGAGCGCTTGGCCTCGCCTGGCGGCGAGCTGCTCGGCCAAGGCCAGCAAGCCCGTGGGATCGGGTTTCTCGGGGGCATCGCCCATGGCCACAAGGGGCGGATCGGAGATCCCCAGCCGTTCCTCCAGCAGAAATCGGGCGGAGGGGGGCTCCGCGCCGCTCACAAATCCCCAGGCCAACCCTGCCGCGCTGAGATCGGCAAAAAAGTCGCCTCCCACCAGCAGGGCCTCTTCCCGAATGAAGCCCCGCCACTCCGCTGGCGGGCCACTGGGGTCGCCGCCGAAGTAGAAGCCGCTGAACACCTCCGCAACGGCGTTGAGCTCGGGCAGGACGGCCGCGCCTGTCGTGGCGCCTGCATCGGCGCCGGCCAGCCGGTGGCGGCGCAGCAGCTCCAAGCTGGCTTGCCAGTCGTTGTTCCAACACCCCTCGCCCTTGAGGGCATCGATGGCCGCCGGATCCGGACACCAACCGCTGAAATGCTCCACCGTGGCGCGAATCGCGCGGCGGTAGCTGGCACTCACGTCGCGGATGACCCCATCCAGATCAAACAGCAGGATGGCGCTGGCGGGGAGCGGCGTGGAAGAGCTGGACAGGGCGAGCAGAACGGCCTGGCTGGTACGTTAGTGGTTTGCTCGCTGGCCTTGAGCGCAGAGACCATGATGGCACCAGAGAGGGATACGCAGGACCCTGCAGCGGTCTTGGCCGTTGAGGAGGCTGCCGAGCTGCCTGCAGCGGCTGAGCCCACCACTGGTCGCCCAGTGATGCGTGGAGGCAGCGCCGCTCTGGCTACGGCCACCATTGATGAAGATGGGGTGCCCTCCGGCTACACCCCGAAACCGGATGAAGGCCGCTTTCTGCTGAAGATTCTTTGGCTGCCCGACAACGTGGCCCTGGCGGTGGATCAGATCGTCGGCGGCGGCCCCAGCCCGCTCACCGCCTATTTCTTCTGGCCCAGGGAAGATGCCTGGGAAACCCTGAAGGGAGAACTGGAACGCAAAAGCTGGATCACCGATAACGAGCGGGTGGAAATCCTCAACAAGGCCACCGAGGTGATCAACTACTGGCAGGAAGAGGGCCGTGGCAAGAGCTTGGAAGAAGCCAAGCTGAAATTCCCCGATGTCACCTTCTGCGGCACCGCCTAGAGCCCCTCAGGGCTCCGCTCTGGCATGCACTGAATCGAGGCAGGGGCGTCAGGCGCCCCCTTCCGGCAGAGGCCCTCGGGCCTCTGCTTCAAATTGCGCCACCGCTGCCTCCGTATCCGCATCGATCCAGAGTTCCCGGGCCAGGCTCGGGGCCAGGGTGAACGTGTCGATTCCGACGGCGGCCAGGCGGCTGATCTCCTCCGTCGACCGGAGGCTGGCCACCAGCAGGCGGGTTCCAGAGCCCACCCCGGCCAGACATCGCTGCATCGCCATCACCTCCGCGCAGCCATCCCTGCCGCTCCGGCTGATGCGCCCGAGATAGGGAGCCACGTAGGCGCAGCCCAAGGCGGCCGCCGCCAACACCTGGGGGACCCCGAAGCAGGCGGTGAGGGTCACCCGTTCCCCCGCGGCAACCAGAGGCCGGGCCGCCAACAGCCCCGCCTGCGTGAGCGGCAGCTTCACCACAATCCGCTCCGGTGCCAAAGCCAAAAGAGCCTTGGCGCAGGCGAGAAGGTCGTCAGGCGAGGCGCCCCAAGCTTGCAGCTGGAGCTCGTCGCAGCCCAAAGCAATGGCAGCGCAGCTGAGCTGCTCCAAAAGCGACAGCGTGCAAGGAAAACCTGCACGCTGCAACAGGGTGGGGTTGGTGGTGATGCCAGCGAACAACCCCAACGGCCAAAGCTCTGCCCAGGATTGGGGATCGGCCGAATCAATCAGCAGACGCAGAGCCAAGGCGTTTCGGGCTGAGCTGTGGCTGGAGCTCAGCTGCCGCGGCTGGCGGAAAGGCGAGCCCTCGCCTGAGCCAGGGCATCCTGGGCCTTGAGCTTCTCCGGGCTGGATTGCTGGCCTTCGAAGCTGCGAGCGGCCTGCTCAGCGGCCTCAAACTCGCGCTCGGCGGTGGCACGATCAATGCTTCCGCCCAGCTCGGCGCCATTCACCAACACGGTGACCTCGTTCGACTCCACCTCGGCAAAACCACCCATCAGGGCGATGGAGGTCCAAGAGGAACCTTCCCGCAGCCGTAACACACCGCTCTCCAGAGCGGTGAGCAGGGAGACATGGCCGGTGAGCACCCCCAGCTGGCCAGTGCTGCTGGGGAGAATCACTTCATCGACGGGGCCGTCAAAAACGCTCTGATCAGGAGCGAGCACACGTAAGTTGAGGGTCATTGGCTCAACCCTTCTTGGCGTCGGCGAGAATCTTCTCGGCCTTGGCCTTCACTTCGTCGATATTGCCCACCAGATAGAACGCAGCTTCGGGAAGGTCATCCAGTTCGCCGGCCAGAATCATCTGGAAGCCCTTGATGGTCTCCTCCAGCTTCACGTATTTGCCAGACATGCCGGTGAACACTTCAGCCACAAAGAAGGGCTGAGACAGGAACTTCTCGATCTTGCGGGCCCGATCCACCGTGCGGCGATCATCTTCAGACAGTTCGTCCAGACCCAGAATGGCGATGATGTCCTGGAGTTCCTTGTAGCGCTGCAGGGTGCTTTGCACAGCGCGGGCGGTGCGGTAGTGCTCATCACCCACCACGGCCGGCTGAAGCATGGTGCTGGTGGAATCCAGGGGATCCACGGCGGGATAGATGCCCTTCGAGGCCAAGCCGCGGCTGAGCACGGTGGTGGCATCCAGGTGGGCGAAGGTGGTGGCGGGAGCCGGGTCGGTCAGGTCGTCAGCGGGCACGTAGACGGCCTGGATCGAAGTGATCGAACCCTCCAATGTGGAGGTGATGCGCTCCTGCAGTTCACCCACGTCGGTGCCGAGGGTGGGTTGGTAGCCCACAGCCGAAGGCATGCGGCCCAGCAGGGCGGACACCTCAGAACCGGCCTGCACAAAGCGGAAGATGTTGTCAATGAACAGCAGCACATCCTGCTTGTTCACATCACGGAAGTGCTCAGCCATCGTGAGAGCGGAGAGGCCCACGCGCATGCGAGCGCCGGGGGGCTCGTTCATCTGGCCGTAGCAGAGAGCCACCTTGGATTTGGAAAGATCACCGGCGTTGATCACCCCGGATTCTTTGAATTCTTCGTAGAGGTCGTTGCCTTCACGGGTGCGCTCACCCACCCCGCCAAACACCGACACACCGCCGTGCTCTTTGGCGATGTTGTTGATCAACTCCTGGATCAGCACGGTCTTGCCCACGCCTGCGCCACCAAACAGGCCCACCTTGCCGCCCTGGCGATAGGGAGCCAGAAGGTCGATCACTTTGATGCCCGTCTCAAACACCTTGGGCTTGGTTTCCAACTCGGTGAGCTTGGGGGCTTCGCGGTGGATCGGGGAGCGGAGGCTGGAGGAGACCGGACCCTGCTCATCCACCGGCTCGCCGAGCACATTGAAGATGCGGCCGAGGGTGGCCTCTCCAACGGGAACGGAGATGGGGGCACCGGTGTCGAGGGCGTCCATGCCGCGCACCAAGCCGTCGGTGCTGCTCATCGCAACGGCGCGCACCCGGCGATCACCCAGAAGTTGCTGCACTTCGGCGGTGAGCACGATGTCTTGACCGGCAGAATTCTTCCCCCGAACAAGGAGAGCGTTGTAGATCCTGGGGAGCTTGCCTGCAGGGAATTCAACATCGAGCACCGGCCCGATCACCTGCTTAACAATGCCTGTCGTGCCGGAAGCGGCGGGTGCAGCGGCTGCCATAAAAAAAGGAGAGGGGCGGGAGGGCGGAGCGGATCTCCAGACCCGCTGAAGCG
>JAYKHK010000167.1:0-3733 GCA_035284785.1 Cyanobacteriota bacterium
TGGCCGGGAAATTTGCTCGCCTGCTCGGCGATGCCCACCCGCTGCAGCAGCGCCATCGCCTGGCGCTCCACCTCCGCCTTCGCGCGCTTGCGCACCAGCACCGGCGCCAGGGTGAGGTTGTCGAGCACGGTGAGGTGGGGGAACAGGTTGAACTGCTGAAACACCATCCCCACCTCCCGGCGGATGGCGTCGATGTTGCGCAGGTCGTTGGAGAGGGTGATGCCATCCACCACGATGCGGCCCTTCTGGAAATCCTCCAGGGCGTTGAAGGTGCGGATGAAGGTGCTCTTTCCCGATCCGGAGGGGCCCATGATCACGACCACCTCCCCCCGGTTCACCCGCAGATCACAACCCTTCAGGGCATGGAAGCCGTTGGGATACCACTTCTCCACCCCTTGGGCCTCGATCATCACAGTTTGGGGAGGGGCAGCGGACATGGGGGAGAGGGGAGACATCAGCGGCTGGGAACAGTGCGGGGATCGAGGCGTCGCTCCAGGGCGCGGCTGCCCAGGCCCAGGGCGGCGCAGCAACACCAAAACAAGACGGCCAGGGTGAGGTAGACCTCGGCATTCCGGCCCAGAAAAGCAGGGTTCGCCATCACCGTGCGGGCCACGCCGAGCAATTCGAGCAGACCGATCAGCGACAACAGGGTGGTGTCCTGCAACAACGAGATGAACTGTCCCACCATCGCCGGCAGGGCCACCCGCAGCGCCTGGGGCAACACCACCCGCTGCAGAGCCTGGGGATGGGAGAGTCCCAGGGAACGGGCCGCCTCCACCTGGCCTGCGGGCACAGCCGCCAGGCCCGAGCGCACCGCCTCCGCCAGATAGGCGGCGGCGAAGAAGGTGAGCACCCAGGCGGCGCGCCACACCCGCTCGGGGGCGAGGCCATTGGGCAGGAGGAAGCCGAGAATGTTCTGCCCAAGAAAGAGGAGGGTGATCAGCGGCGCGCCGCGGATGAACTCGATGTAAACCACTGACGCCCATCGCAGCAGAGGGAGGTCGCTGCGGCGACCCAGGGCGAGGAGCACCCCCAGGGGAAAACAGAGCAGGATCGCGAAGCTGGCGGCCAGCAGAGTGAGCAACAGACCGCCCCATTCCGAGGGTGGAACGGTCACCAGACCCAGGCCGCCGCTGATCAGCACCATGCCCGCCAGATAGAGCGTCGGCCAGAGCAGGGGGACGAGCCGAAGCAGCCGCGGCGGCCAGCGGGTGCCAAAACGCCCCGCCAGCCAGCGCAGGCCGATCAGCCCGGCGGCCAGGCCCCACCAGCGCCCCTGGAGGGCGGGCTCCAACCGCAGGGCCCAGGGAAACCACAGCGCTGCCCCGGCCAGGACGGCCACGGCCAGTCGATCGTTGCGGGGCCAGAGGACACCCTCCCGATCCGCCCGGGGATGGGCTCGGAGCAGCCCCCAGCTGAGGCCCGTCGCCGCCACCAGCAGGCTGGCGAGCAGCCAGAGGCGCCACTGCTGCTCCACCGGATAGCGACCAACGGCGAACAGGGTGCTGTTGGCCTGAATCACCGCCCAGCGGGCCTGAAGGAAGGCCCAGCGCCCGAACCCCAAAAGGGCCAGGGCAAGAACCGTGAGCAGGACCACGCTGAGCACGGCATCGGCGGGGGTGGCGAAGAGCTCGTGGCGGAGGCGACGCAGAAGCGGCTTCATCTCAACGCTCCCGGATTTGCACGAGCTGATTCAGGCCGTTCATCAGGGCGGAGATCAACAGATCGAGCCCCAGATAGGCCCCCAGAAGAATCAGATACACCTCCACAGCCCGGCCGGTTTGATTGAGGGTGGTTTCGGCCACGGAATACAAATCGCTGAAGCCAACGGCCACCGCCAGGGAGGAATTCTTGGCCAAAGAGATGTACTGGGTGTTCAACCCCGGCAGGATCACCCTCAGAGCCTGGGGCAGCACCACCTGCCGCAGGGTGGTGAACCAGCGCAGCCCCAGGGACGAGGCCGCCTCCCACTGCCCCTTGGGCACCGCCGCGATGCCGCCGCGCACCACCTCAGCGATGAAGGCGCCGGAATAGATGATCAACCCGGTGAGCAGGGCGGCGAACTCGACGCTCAACCGCAGAGGCGCCTGCCAGACCCCATTGACGAGCTCTGGGCCCTGCCAGCGGAGGCCCTCCGCCAGCCCCGCCAGATAGAGGCCCGACTTGGCGAGTACCAAGCCGGGCAGCTGGAAGGCGGCGGCCCCATTGGGGAGGGCGAGAAACACGACGAAATACCAGAACACCAGTTGCAGCAGCAACGGGATGTTGCGCACCACCTCCACATACAGGCGGGCCAGGCCCCGCAGCAGGCCGTTGCCGCTGAAGGCGGCCATCCCGGCCAGGGTGCCCAGGAGGGTGGCCCCCACCAGCCCGGAGAGCACGGCCCGCAGGGTGTTGGCCAGGCCCGCCAGCAGGCCGCGCCAGTAGGGCATGCCAGCGTCGAAGGGCAGGACCGATTCAGCCAGGTCGAAGCCGGCGGGCTGGGACAGCCAGCGCCAGGTGAGCAGCAGGCCCGCCGCCGAGAGGTTGCGCACCAGATTGCCCAGCAGGAAGGCGATCAGCAGCAACACCACCAGGCCGACCGCAGCCTGAACCAACCACGGCACCACTCGGCGATCGCGCCACCAGGGCGGGGAGGCCTCGGGACGGGGAGAGGGAGTCGAGGGGGCCATCGCGTCAGCGGAAGGGGGGGGAATAGATCAGGCCCCCGTCCTTCCACTGCTTGTTGCTGCCCCGATCCAGCTTCAGCGGCGAGCGGGGTCCGACATTGCGATCAAACACCTCGCCGTAGTTCCCCACCGCCGCGATCACCTTGGGCACGAAATCGGCGGGCAGGCCGAGCTGCTTGCCGAAATCACCCTCCACCCCAAGGAAGCGGCGCAGGTCAGCCAGTTTGGGGTTGGCCTTCGCTTCCGCTACCTTGGCGCCCACATTGGTCTGGGTGATGCCGAGCTCCTCGGCCTGAAAGAGGGAGTTGACGGTCCAGCGCACCACATCCGCCCAGGGGGCATCGGCATTGACCGTGGCCGGGGTGAGAGGCTCCTTGCTCATCACATCCGGCAGGAGCACATGGTCATCCGGATTGGGGAAGCTGGTGCGCTTCGCCGCCAGCTGGGAACGATCGCTGGTGACGGCCACGCAGCGGCCACCGAGATAAGCCGCGTAGGTCTGGTCGCCGGTTTGGAATTTCAGGGGGGTGTAAGGCACGTTGAGCTCGCGCATGCGATCGGCCAGGTTGAGCTCGGTGGTGGTGCCGCTCTCCACGCAGATCGGCTTGCCCGCCAGCGCCTGGAGGGTGGTGATGCCGCCCGATCGGGGGGTCATCACGCCCTGGCCGTCATAGAAGACGGTGGGCGCGAAGCTGAGGGCGTTGCCCCCTGCCGCGTCGCGGCTGAGGGTCATGGTGGTGTTGCGGGAGAGGAGGTCGATTTCGCCGCTGGCCAGGGCGGCAAAGCGCTCGCTGGAATTCAGATCACGGAATTCCACCTTTTTGGGGTCGGCGAAGAGCGCTGCGGCCACCGCCCGACACACATCGACATCCAGGCCGCTGTAGCCGCCGTCCGGACCAACGAAGCTGAAGCCCGGCAATTTGCCGTCCACGCCGCAGATCAGCTTGCCCCGACTCTGGATGGCCGCCAGCTTGGCGCTCTGAACCCCGGAGCCACCTTCCGGCGCACAGCCCACCAGCAGACCGGCCAGCAGCAGGGGGAGGGGAAGACAGCGAGCCAGACGA
>JAYKHK010000168.1:0-5948 GCA_035284785.1 Cyanobacteriota bacterium
AGGGCGCAGAATGACAGCCACTTCGCCCAATGGCCGCTGGATCAGCAGCTCGCCTTTGAGCGGGCAACGTGAGACAGATCACAGTTCGCCATGTTGATGATCACGCAGGACCCTGCGTGCAATCACGATGCAATCTCTTGGCTTGTTCGATCCTGATAGGGAAAGGAGAGGACTCCGCAACCCGTCGATCCCAAGCAGAGTGCCATGTCCCCCCCGTCTGAGATGGTCAACCATCCCACCTATGGGTTGTGTTCTCTTGAGCCCAGCCTTGTAGCCATTCAATGGGCTTCCGCTCAAGCGATCGCATCGATCCAAACAGTTCTGACAGACTTTGCGTTGCTGCCTTTGGAAACCGCTGAAGACTGGCAAGCTGAGACACGGCAGGGAACAGCAGCGTGGCGCGCGCCGCTCAGCAATTCTTCGATGCCTTTGACCTGGACAACGGCCGAACCAAAGCGGATCAAGGATCTTTTCATCAAGCAAAAGCAGCTGGGCGCCATTGAATGGGTGGCCCCCGTCTATCGTGCGACGCCAGCGGAGAAGGATGAACACACGTTGTTTGCGATCAATCCATCCATCCTGCTCCTTACAGAAGCCGCCTACGCAAGAGTGGATGGACAGGCCATGGCTGACGGGCTACGGATGGTGCAGCCCGTACCGATGGCTGACATTAAGGGTTCAGTTGTCCTTCAACTGCCCAACAATGATGCAACTGAGATGGCCAACAACCTGCTCAATCTGCCTCAGTTGGCAGACTTTCCCAATGCGGTTAGCTTCGAAACCATTCCATACATTGAGCCCACTCCTGCCACCGTCTGTGCCCAAGCAGAGAGCATCTGGATGAGTGATGAAGTGAAAAGAATCGAACAGGAGGTTGGACAACTGCAGCAACTGCTCCTGCACGGATTGATGGGAGAATCTGAGATCAAGTCTGAGGCACTCCGCTGAGGTGACCCAGGCCGTACGTTCAGAGTGAGATACTCTTGCTCATCGCGCTGGAGAAATGGTGAACGACCGTCAGGTGCTGCATCAGCTTGCCAGGAATTGCAAGGCAGGTCTTGTTGGTTTGATTCGCTTGGGACAATCGATGCAGATTCGCCCATTGGAGATCGCCAACAGCAAGGCGGGGCTGATCGTGCTTGGCTCCCTGGCCCTTGCCTGGCTCTTGCCCAAGCTGGAGAGCATCATCAACTCTCCTGAAGAATACACGCTTGGCGGTGGCGTTGTCTCATTCACGATGAGATCACCACGCAGCAAGGCAAACTTTTATCATTTGTTTGTCTCCGCCACTGGCAACACGGACACTGGCGAAACCCCTTACCCGATGGGCTGGTCTCCTTGGGTGAACACGGAGATTTATCTGAACAAGGGCGACTGCTTCTTCGTGCACGCCCACGGTTCTGTGCATACGTCAGCAAGACGACTTTTGGCAGAAATCGATAATCCCGCCGTGATGTTTGTGCTTCAATCCAAGTACGTTGGCCCAAATGGCACTTCGCCAGCGGAGGAGACTCCCTTTCAAAGCAAGCTGAAAAACTATCGGCTCTATCCTGGCAACACCGTGGGCTTTGGTGGTTTGATCGCGCGAGTGGTCGAACGGCAGGAAGCAACGCAGTCAACCCCGTTTGCAGTTGGCAGGGGCAATGGCATGCGCCAAACAGGTCAAGAATTCCGGGCGCTTAACGATGGCTATCTTCAATTTGCAGTGAATGACATCATGCTGAGCAAGGAAAATATCAATCTTGCCAGGGAAATGTATGTCGGCACGGCTCATCGCGTCCCATGTGACAAGGAGAAGACGAGCCAAGAGCTGGTGAAGCAGAACTTTGCCTATCACTACTGTTTGGAAGCTAAGTATGAGTTCATCAAGCGGCATGGCCTACAAAGCTGGCAGCAACTTTCATCGAACGACCTAACGCAATTAGCAAAGCAACACTATCAACAGCGTCTCGACCGATGGAACGGAATGATGTTGGCTGCACAACAGCAGCGGCGAGATTTGGCGGAGATTCTGCCAGATCTTTGGTATAAGGATAATCTCGGTGGTTATTACGTCACCGTCAAAACATCAACACTCACCAATCAATGTCCCAAGTAAGGGCCTGGCAATCCGTGGTTGGCTCGCTTGAGGCGTGTTGTCGAAGCACGTCTCAGCATGGAATGCACCGCCACCATCGCCACCCCGAACACCCCTGACGCCAGCAAATCCTCTCGATCGAGTGGTAACAACTCCTCGCCTGGCTCCAATGGCGCCAGACGCCAGATGTCGCCGTCCAGCTCCAGAGGTCGCAGCAGGAACCTTCCCCCATGGGCCACCACCAGCAAGTGACCGGGCAGGGGTTGAATGGCCCGATCGATCAGCAGCAGATCGCCGTCATGCACACCCCAACTCCTGAGGCGATCACCCTTCACCCGCATGAAAAAGGTGCTCAGGGGGTGGGGGATGAGCAGGCTGTTGAGATCCAGCCCATGCGGCGCTTCCGCGCTGCGATAGGGGATGGGGATGGCTTCTGGAAGGTCCGCCAGCTGTAGAAGAGCCATGGGGGATATCAGCAGAACAGGTGTTCTACTCGAAAAATGGGCTGGGCGGGCTGGCACCTTGCTTCATGGGCCCCACCAGGGTTCAGCTGCTGGATGGACTGGCTCTGAGCTGCAGGTTGGCCTCCGGGAGGACAGCCACCTCGTGATCCACCTGGGCCAACCGGCCCATCACCAGCGCGAAATCCAGTGGCGACAGCTCCCCATCGGCGCACCATTTCAAGCACGTGCGGCCAAGGCAGCTGGTGGCGCTGGCGGTAAGGGTGGAGTCCGCCATGGTGGTCCTCCGGGGGGAATGGCTTCAGTGTCTTGGATCCGGGGGCGGCCCGCTGCCCCCAAACGGGGGTACTGCACCGCTGGCAGCGACGCCTGAAGCTGGCTTGCATCAAAACGTTTGTTGGGTTGCTTGCCTTTGCTTCCACTCCACCCAGTGACAAACATCCTGCTGGCAAATCGGACTCACCGTGTAGGACATCTTTGGGCTTCGTTCCGAGTCTCTGATCGAGAACTTTCGACCCAACAGATCAACATCGAGATTGCCGCTTCGCAGCTCGTCTGCGACGAGGGAGCGGGTGACGCGATCACTTTTATTGGCCGCCCTGGTAGCTGCCGTGAGCAAAATAGCTGTGGCATCGTAAGCGGAACCGACAAGTCGATTGAGTTGTTCCATGCCTCGCTTGTTCGGCGAATAGGTGATGCTGGCAAGAAAGTTTTCTCTAGCCTTGGGGTAGGATCTGATCGTAGCGTTGGTCAGGGAATCATCGCCAACAAGAGTATTGGCTCCAACGAGAAGGAAATCGCCATTCTTGTTCTCATTAATCATCGTAAAGACATGCTTCCTTATTTTATCGGCTCTGGTGGCATTGATCAGAACTGCCACGACTAGCCGGCCTTTTGCTTCGCCATATTGATTCCGGTAGCGTTGAATTGTTCTTCGTATGAACTCCTCCGGCTGGTTTTCTGGTAAGTGATTGAGATCAATTTCTTCGGCAGTGCTAACGCCACGCTTTGCGAGACTTTTTCGAAAGCTGGCAAGATAGGAATAGGTATACAAGTCATTCTTCTGGAAAAAGAACAAGAACTTGCCAGCCTTTGGCTGGTGACTGTGTATCAGTTGTGCTAACCCTTCAGCTTCTGTATCCGTTGTATTCATCGAACGCAGAAACAAGCTTAAGTCGCCGAGGGAGTCGTTGGTTGTGTTGGCCAGTTCCTCAAAGGCGCTCTTGGTCGCCGTGCTACTCGCTGAGATGTATGGCAACTGTTGGCCCTTGAGTGCAAGCAGTTGGGCAAAAGTGATTTGACTAGAATAGGTCCCGATCAGGCCCAACAGGAAGGGCTGATCGGCAAGATCTTGTGCAATTTGCCGGGCCTTGTCTCGATCGTAGCTGTCGTTGGCCATGATCACAAAAAGCTTGGCATTGTCTTGGAAGCGCCTGGCATTGCCTGGGAAGAGCTCGGCAAGGCCTGGGTTGAATTGGCGAGTCTGGGAATCATTGAATGTGGTCTGAGCCTTTGCCACGCCGCGTAAGAGATTATTCTGAATATCTCCGCGAGTCCGATCACCGGGAAGTGAAACGGCAATCGTGTAGATTCTTTGTGGAGCTTTTGTCAACAGAACTTTTGCATTGTTTGCAGCAATTTCTGCTTGGGGATCATTGAGGTATTGTGGTTTCTTGAACTGAGCCAGGGCATTTTGATAGTCCTTAGCGCGAAACTGTTGATAACCATCGTCGAGAACGGGTTCTCCAGTCTTTGCTGGGAAGATGTTTTGCTCTCCACAGCTGATGATGTCTGCCGAAGCCAATTGTCTATTCTCATCTAGACAATAGGCCTCGAGATCTTTGATTGCAGCGACAGCAGGGATGCGAATGCGATAGTAAATTGTCATCACCAGACCAGCCATCGCCAGCAGCCCAACGCCGATGACAAGCTTCGTTCGATGTTCCGCAGCTTTCGCACGCTGCTCGGCCTTTTCCTTCTCTTGGGCAATTCGCAGTGAGGCGTCATAGGCCTCACGACTTTGCGAGAGGAACGCTTGATCATCTTCACTCAATTCCTCAAGCTTCTGGGCCCATGCCTCGGCTTCCTCCAGGGCGGCTCCATTGATCAACCGACTTGGGCGCTCCTCCGCTGCGCAGCGTTTCCATGCCGCGATGGCTTCGGCATAAATCGGTGGCGGAATCTGTTTGAGTTGGCGCTGCACCCATTCCAGGTTGAACACCTTTGCATAGATGGGGTTGTACAACCAAAGCTGTTGATCCTTTGACACCACCAGGCCGGTCAGTCGCAGTTGCATATGTTCCGATTTGCTGGTGTCTGAAGGGATGCCACCCTGAAGATGAATGGTTCGCACCAAGCTGAGCAACTCCCGCTTCTGACGTTCATCTGCAACCAGCAACCGATCTCGGATGTTGCGTAGGTGCAAGGGATCATCCACAGACTCCCAGTTGCGGATGATTTGATTGGTGGCCACCGACTCCACCAGCTGCTCCGCTGGTTGCTCTCCATCGCCGCTGCTGCTCACCAGAGCGAGCAGTTTCTGGGTTAAAAACGGTTGACCGCCAGTCCAGTGGAGCACGGCATTGAGCACAGCCTCCGGATCGGCCACTCTCCCCTTGAGCCCCTCCAGAAACGGATCGGCTTGGGGCCGAGCCAGACCATTCAGTTCGACGGAAGAACCAATATTGAATGCAACTCGATCATGATCCTTTACCAAATCATAGGGGGTTGCTACACCTAAAAAGCAGAAGGTCAGTCTCTGGTAGGCGGGTTGAACCGTGCGGCGTTCAAAAAACCAGCGCACCAAGCCAAAAAAGCCATCGGTGTCGAAGTGGAATCTCAACATCCAATCCACCTCCTCGACAAAGATCACGATCGGTTCCTCGACCTTCACCAGGAGGATCTGCTCGATAAAGTTAGAAAAACGCTGTGTGGCGCCGATGCCTCTCGCTTCGCATTCTTGCCACCAGGGCAGAACGTCAAACGACTCCTCCAGGCCCAAATCCATGACCAGGCGATGGATGACACCGGCATACCATTCCTGCTCGGTGATATTGCTGCTGCAACCCTGGGGATCGATCACGGCGCAGCGCACGCCCTCCGCTTTGAGCTGTTTCATCACCCGAACCCGCAGGCTCGACTTGCCCATTTGCCGGCAGTTGAACACAAAGCAGTAATCGCCTGCGGTGAGCCGCTGGTGCAGCTCCCGATCGGCAGGACGGGTGACATAAAAGGCGTAGCTACTCTCCAGACTACCGCTATATCGAAAGCTGGTGGAACGCGCCATATCAATCGCTCAATTTGTGTTGGAGATAGTCTCGATGCAGCCGAAAAGACAGCCGCACGCCCCCTTCATCTTGGCTGAGGATCCCCCAGTGTTCTAACCTCTCTTTAAGCTTCTCCGGCAACCG
>JAYKHK010000169.1:0-2875 GCA_035284785.1 Cyanobacteriota bacterium
CAGGGCTGCCGAAGTTTGAGCAGGGCTTGGGCCTCAATTTGGCGCACCCGCTCCCGGGAGAGGTGGAGATCGGCGCCGATCTCGGTGAGGGTGCGGGGATGGTCATCGTTGAGGCCGAAGCGCTCCCTGAGCACCTGGGCTTCCCTCTCGCTCAGCTCGGCCAGTAGCACCTCCATGGCTTCGTGGAGGTGCTGGCGCATCAGGCTCTGCTCCGGGGAATGGTGCAGGTCTTCCACCAGCTCCATCAGCTCCGTGTCCTGATCTCCCCCCAGACTCCGATCCAGGGAGACTGGCTGAGGCAGCTGCTCCAGCGTTTGCCTGAGCACCGCCTCGCTGAGATCCGTTGCGGCAGCAAGTTCATGCCAATTGGCCTTGCGTCCCAAACGCTGGGCCAATTCCCGCTGGGCTTTGCGGATGCGGCTGAGCTTCTCGCTCACATGGGAGGGCAGCCGGATCAGGCGGCTCTGGCTGGCGATGGCCCGGGTGATGCCTTGGCGAATCCACCAGTAGGCAAAGGTGGAGAAGCGAAAGCCGCGGGTGGGGTCAAACCGCTCCACCCCCCGCTCCAACCCAAGGGTGCCCTCCTGCACCAGATCCAGCAGCTCCATGCCCTGTTGCTGGTATTTCTTCGCCACCGCCACCACCAGCCGCAGGTTGGCCTGGATCATGCGTTCCTTGGCGCGACGGCCCTGGTGCAAGGTTTGGCGCAGGGCGGTTTCGCTCAAGCCGCTGGCTCTGGCCACCGCGGCCAGATCTGCCTGCGGTTTCTCCACCCCGGGGTACTGTTCCAGAATCCGCTCCCGCTGCTGCACAAGCCGGGCGAGGGTGAGCTCCTCCTCTTCCGTGAGCATGGCCACCCGGCCGATGTCCCGGAGGTATTGACGGATGACATCCGTGGAGGAGGCGCTGGGCAACAGGCAGGAAGCAACGCTCTCACCCTGGCAAGAACTGGCAGGGAAAGTTGGATTCAGGGGATTTGTTTTGGGATCGGGACCCTTGCCGGCTCCTCAGTGCTCCTCCTCCACCCAGGTGCTCGCCACATGCAGTTCCTCCAGCTGCCTCTGCTCCACGCCACCGGGGGCGCCAGTAAGCAGGCAGCGGGCCTGCTGAGTCTTGGGGAAGGCGATCGTGTCGCGGATCGATTCCTCGCCGGTGAGCAGCATCACCAGGCGATCGAGGCCGAAGGCGATGCCCCCGTGGGGCGGGGCCCCCAGATCCAGGGCTTCCATCAGGAAGCCGAACTGGCGGTTGGCCTCCTCCAGCGGCAGGCCGATCGTTTGAAGCACCTGGCGCTGCAGGGCGGAATCGTGAATGCGCAGCGAGCCGCCGCCCAGCTCCAGGCCGTTGAGGACGAGATCGTAGGCCTGGGCGCGGGCGGTGGGCAGGCGCTCGGCCCAGGCGGCCGGATCGTGGCCCAAATCATCGGCGTTGGGCGCGCAGAAGGGGTGGTGCAGGGCCTCAAGCCGGTTCTCGTCCTTGTTGAACTCGAACATCGGGAAGTCCACCACCCACAGGAAGTTCCAGATGTTGTTCTCGCGGTCGGGCGGCACCAGGCCCAACTCCCTGGCCAGGAACTGGCGCACCCTGTCCAGGGCCTTGTTCACCGTGGCGGTCTCCCCAGCCCCGAAGAGCAGCAGGGTGCCCGGCTGGGCGCCGGTGCGCTCCAGCAGGTGGGCCTTCTGCTCCGGATTGAGGTTGTCTTTGATGGCGCCGATCGTGTCGATCTCGCCCCCCTCCCGCACCCGGATGAAGGCCAGCCCGGCGGCGCCCGCCGCCTGGGCCTGGCTGAACACATCCCCGCCGGGCTTGATGCGCACATTGCTGATGGCCTCGTTGCCGCCAGGCACCGCCAACACCTTCACGGCCCCGCCCGCCGCCACGGCCCCGCTGAACACCTTGAAGCCCATCCCCGCCACGATGTCGCTCACGGTCACCAGCTCCAGGCCGTAGCGGGTGTCTGGGCGGTCGGTGCCGTAGCGCTCCATGGCCTCCGCCCAGGTGAGCCTGGGAAAGGGCCGGCCCAGCTCCACCCCTTTCACGGCCTTCCAGATGCTGCTGATCAACCGTTCGTTGAGGTCGAGGATCTGCTCCTGCTCCAGGAAACTCATTTCCATGTCCAGCTGGGTGAATTCCGGCTGGCGGTCGGCCCGCAGATCCTCATCGCGGAAACAACGGGCGATCTGGTAGTAGCGCTCCAGACCGCCCACCATCAGCAGCTGCTTGAAGAGCTGGGGGGATTGGGGCAGGGCGAACCACTCGCCACCGCACACCCGCGAGGGCACCAGGTAGTCGCGGGCGCCTTCGGGGGTGGAGCGGGTGAGCACGGGGGTTTCCACCTCGATGAAGCCCTCGTTCTCCAAAAAGCCCCGAATGGCCTTCACGGTGTCATGTCGGAGGCGCAGGTTGCGGGCCATGCGCTCGCGGCGCAGATCCAGGTAGCGGTGCTTGAGGCGCAGCTCCTCCCGCACCGACTCTTCATCGTGCACGGACACCGGGAAAGGCAGGGGAGCTCGCAGGGGATTGAGCACCGTGATGGTGGCGGCCAAGACCTCCACCTCTCCAGTGGCCAGGCGCGCGTTCACCGATTCAGCCGGCCTGGCCCGCACCTTGCCGCTCACCTGCAGCACGGTTTCGTTGCGCAGGTGTTCGGCCACGGCGAAGGCGCTGGCTCCCAGGTCTGGATCCACCGTCACCTGCACGGTGCCGCTGCGGTCGCGCAGATCAATGAAGATCACGCCGCCGTGGTCGCGCCTCCGATCAACCCAGCCGCAAAGCTGGACGGTTTGCTCAATCGCCTCGGGGCGCAGATCGCCGCAGGAGTGGCTGCGCATGGGGGGGTGACTCCACGATCGAGGATGATCCCACGCGGCCTGCC
>JAYKHK010000170.1:0-4233 GCA_035284785.1 Cyanobacteriota bacterium
CCATGACCCAGCCCTACTACGAAACGATGTACATCCTCCGGCCGGACATCCCGGAGGAGGAGGTGGAAAGCCACATCACCAAATACCGCGACCTGGTGAGCGAGGCCGGTGGTGAAGTGCTGGACACTCAAATGCGTGGCAAGCGCCGACTCGCCTACCCGATCGGCAAGCACCGGGAAGGCATCTACGTGCAGCTGAACCACAACGGCGATGGCCAGCAGGTGGCTCCCCTGGAACGGGCCATGCGCCTCTCCGAAGACGTGATCCGCTACCTCACTGTCAAGCAGTCGGGGCCGATGCCCCCACCGAGAGCTCTTGTCGCCACCGAAACCGTTGCGGCCACCCCTGCAACAGCGCCCTCCGGCAGCACACCCGCTGAAGACTGAGGCTGGCGAGACCAGTTGTTGAAAAGCGGTCACCCGGTTAAGTTGGCGCACCATCAGGGACGCCAAGGGGGATACATCCATGACCGCAGAACACTCCATTCCGACAAGCCAATCTGGCCAGCGCACCCTCAGGCTGGTGGCCCTCCACCAGGAGACACCCCCTCCTTCCACCAGCTTGCAGGACGCACCGGCCTCGCCGACCCTGCAGAGGCTTCAGAGAGATTTGGAAGCCGCCCGGGCTGAAGCCCATAATCTCCATGAGCTTTTAGAAGAGCTGCCGGCCATCCTTGAGCGGAAGTTTCAGCTGAGGCTCCGCACCCTCCTCAGCGAGCAGCGTCAGCTGGAAGAGGACAATGCCCTGCTGCAACATCATTTACTGGGATTACTGACGAACAGTGCTGGCAGCCCGTTCTCTCCCAATCTCTTGCCTGAGGGATCCTCAGCGGACACCCCAAAGCCAGACCAGGATGTCATCCCAATCACCCATGGGCTGGGCTTGAGGCGGGCCTTGAGGCTCCGCCACCTCTGACTCCCACTTCAGATGCCCTCTCCTACCTGCACGTCTCAACGGTGACGGGCTGACCAAAGGCGGGTTGGCAGGCCCCAGACATAAATAAATCCCTCTGCAGCTCGGTGGTCAAAGCGATCCTCAGCCCCATAGGTGGCCATGTCACTGACATAGAGGCTGTCCCTGAGGCTTTGGCGCCCGATCACGGTGGCGTTGCCACGATGCAGTTTGATTCGCACGCTGCCGTTGACGCTGGCCTGGGTGCGATCGATAAAGGCATCGAGGGCCTCCTTTAGCGGGCCAAACCAAAGGCCTTGATACACCAGATCCGCCCAGCTGGCCTCAATCTGCCGCTTGTAGCGCTGCACATCCGCGGCCAGTGTGAGCGTCTCCAGTTCCTGGTGGGCGCGGATCAGAAGCAGCAGACCGGGGGTTTCATAGATCTCCCTCGACTTGATGCCCACCACCCGATTCTCAATCATGTCAAGCCGTCCGAAGCCATGCTCTCCGGCAAGGCTGTTGGCCCGGCGCACCAGACTCACCGGATCGAGGCGCTCCCCGTCGATGGCGACTGGAAGGCCCTGCTCAAAGGCGATCTCCACCACTTGGGGCTCAGCCGGCGCCGCCGCCACAGAGCGCGTCATGGCATACACCTCCTCCGGGGGCTCGACCATCGGATCTTCCAGGCAGCCGGCCTCGATGCTGCGTCCCAGCAAATTGAGGTCGATGGAGTAGGGGGAGGCCTTGCTCACCGGCGCAGGGATGCCACAGCGTTCGCCATAGGCGATGGTTTCCTCCCGGCTCATGCCCCACTCCCGTGCCGGGGCGAGCACCTTGAGGTCTGGAGCCAGGGCACCGATGGCCACATCGAAGCGCACCTGGTCATTCCCTTTCCCCGTGCAACCGTGGGCCACGGCGTCAGCGCCCACTTGGCGTGCCACCGCCACCAACTCCCGAGCGATCAAAGGCCGGGCAAGGGCGGTGGAGAGGGGGTAGCGACCCTCGTAGAGAGCGTTGGCCTTGATGGCGGGAAAGGCAAAGTCGCGGATGAAGGGCTCCACCAGATCCGCCACCAGAGACTGGCTGGCCCCAGCGGCCAAGGCCTTCTGGCGGATGGGCTCAAGCTCATCGCCCTGGCCCAAATCAGCAGCGAAGGTGATCACCTCCTGCACCCCCCACTCCTGGAGGAGATAGGGAATGCACACGCTGGTGTCCACCCCTCCGGAATAGGCCAGCACAACCCTTCGGGCCCGACCCTGGGGGGCGTCACCAACACCACTGGCAGCCATCACCGTTTCCGCATTGCTCCGGAGGATTCTCCACCCTCGGGCACCGACCAACGGACCAAAACCGCCAGCAGGGTGGCCAAGGGCAGCAGAAGCAGGGCGGCCCACACCGAGATGGGCTGGATCGGCAGCGGTTGGGGCCATCGCTGCCCCGCCGCCACAAGCAGGGCACTAAAGCCGAGGGCCAGCAGCCAGGTGAGCGCCAGCTGCTGCAGCTTGGTCAGGCCCATGGGAAAAAGGAGGTCGAGGTGTGGTAAGGGGTTAAGGTGAAGGATCTACCCATGCCAAGCAGGATGGCATGGGCATTCGCACAGCACTGGTGAAAGCCCTGGCAGGAGCATCGGCATGAGCATTCTCGACAGCATCAATCCCTCCCTCACCCGCTACCGCCGGGATGAGCCGGCTCCCGTCCTTCCCCTGAGGGACGAGCCGGATCTGCTCACCTTGCTCGAGGCCAGCGGTCGCCTGGTGGCCGATGAGGAAACCGCCAGCACCGATGTGAGCACGGTGGAAGAGGAGGAACTCTCTGCCCTGATGGGAGAGAAAGAGGACTACACCCAGGCCGAGGAGCCCGCCGAGGAAGACTGGGAGGACTGATCTTCTCCCATGCGTGTTGCTGACGGCCGCCTCCCGGCGGCTCTGCTGGTTGTGGCCCTCCTTGGAGCCTGTCTTCTGGCCGATGCAAGGCTGGCCAATTCCCATCTCACATTGCCACTGGTGGTTTCAACCCTTGTGAGTGCTGGGGTGGCTGCCTGGGGAGTGCCCCGGCTACGGCGCCTGAAGATGGGTCAGGTGATCCGCGAGGACGGACCCCAGGGCCACCTCGCCAAGGCCGGCACTCCCACGATGGGGGGGCTGCTTGTGGTGCCCGTTGGCGTGCTCGTGGGGGGTTGGACCAGCCCGAGAGATCCACGGTTGGTGGCCGTGGCGGCCGTCACCCTGGCCTACATGGCCATTGGCGCCATGGACGATTGGCGCAGCCTCACCAAACGCACCAACACTGGCCTCAGCCCCCGGGGCAAGCTCGCCCTGCAGGCGCTGGCAGCCTTTGTCTTCCTAGTTTGGGTGTGGCGGGGCGGCTGGCTCGGTGGGGGCGCACCGGGGGATGTGGGTCTTCCCCTGGGATGGGTGCTGCCCCTTGGCTTGCTGATCTGGCCCCTCGGGCTGTTTGTTTTCCTTGCCGAAAGCAACGCCACCAACCTCACCGATGGCCTGGATGGATTGGCTGCCGGTTGCGGAGCTGTGGTGTTCACCGGCATGGCCCTGCAGCTGATGGCCAGGGGCCACGGCGGCGATCCCTCCCTGGCCGCCTTCTGCGCAGCCATGGCCGGCTGCTGGCTGGGTTTTCTGAGCCAAAACAGACACCCCGCCAAAGTGTTCATGGGCGACACGGGTTCTTTGGCCATGGGCGCAGCCCTCTCCGCCGTTGCCCTCCTGACCAACAGCCTTTGGCCCCTGTTGGTGATGGGAGGGGTGTTTCTGGCGGAATCGCTCTCCGTGATCCTGCAGGTTTGGGTGTTCAAAGCCACCAAGGGTCCCGATGGACAGGGAAAGCGCATCTTCCGGATGGCGCCCTTGCATCACCATTTTGAGCTGGGGGGCCTCAGCGAGCAGGGCGTGGTGATCAGCTTTTGGGCGACCAGCCTGCTGCTCGTGTTGCTTGGCCTGGCACTACGACCCACCTAAGCTTGTTGCTCCCTTGGGGGAGACGCGGCATGCCCTACTTCACCTGGACGGAAGCGGGCCTTACGGCAGATTGCGCCAGCCTTGAGGCCATGGCTTCCCGCTTTCAAGAAGCAGCTGCGCTGATGCGCCGCATGGCAGCGGAAGGGTTCCGGCTCGAACAAACCGTTGATGGGCCCCGCATCACCCATGCGGACCCAGCGGTGTTCGAGGCCTATGGCTTCATCAGCGAAGAACCACCAGAGCGACAGCTCACCATGCTCTCCTGAGTCCTTCAGCGGCGCAGGTAGCCCACCACCCAAACCACCACGAACACCAACGAGGACAAGCCCAGGTAGACAAGCGCCCAGCGCTCGAGGCCAGCCATCGT
>JAYKHK010000171.1:0-3949 GCA_035284785.1 Cyanobacteriota bacterium
CGAAACCTTCTACACCAAAAACATCCTGCTCAACGAGGGGCTGCGCGCCTGGATGGCTCCCGCAGACCAACCCCACGAAAAATTCGTCTTCCCTGAAGAGGTCCTACCACGTGGAAACGCCCTTTAAGGGTCAATTTCCAAGCTCCTTCCCAAAGCGCCGCAAGGCGCTTTTTTTATGCTGCTGATTCGTTTCTTTTGAATCAAGTGCCTTCACTGATGAAGAGCCGTTAAGATGGAAGAGTTCCGGCAGCAGTGACGTGGCACCAAGCTCTTTTGAGTTTGAGCCGAAAGCGGCACCGGCTGTCATTTTCCCAACGGAGGAGGTGTCCATGGCCGAATGTTCTTACCAATCGGGTCTGCAGTTCGCGGAGAATGCCGCCTGATCTGGCTTCGATCGCCTGATCACTTCTCCTAGATCTTTCGGTTCCGCACCGTGCGGACCCAAGCCATTTCCTCAGGGAGTTTCCTCACCCTGGGGTTTTTTGTTTGTCCCTCTTCTTTTCGCTCTCCAGCTGTTGCTTGATCTCCGCGATGGCCCTGGGAAGGCTGCTCTGAAGGGTGCCAAGCCGAAGAAGCCGGCCGGACAAAACCCCCGTAAGATCTTCCAGGGCCTGGATGACGGGTTCTCGGCGCAGATCTGCAGGAGCGGTGGCGAGCAGGCCATGGGCCCTGCCCGGTTGCCAGTTGGCCAGCAGCACCACGGCGCGGTAAGCCACCGGCCAGGCATTGGAGGGGTTCTGCTTCTGGAGGAGGCCATACCACTGGGCCGCCTCCGTTGGCCGGTTGCGCAGGGTGGCGATCAGGGCCAGGCTCCAGAGCGCATTGGGGTCCTGCGGCTGGTGCTGCAGGCGTTGCTCGGCCCATTGGCGCACCCGGTCCTGATAGAGGAACTGGGCGTCGAGTTGGTGCTCCGGTCCAATGCGGGCAAAAACGGGCGCCAAACCTGCTGGTCCCCGTTCCATCCCTCGGGACAGTTGGATGAAGGTGGAATCAAAGCGTTCGGGTGGGTTCCCTGGCTTGCGCTTCCAGAGCTCCACCTCTCGGCCCTCGCTCCAGGGCCACGCCTTCACCCGCTCGAAGCGCCCGTCAGCCCGCACCCGATGGCTGAGCTCCCGGGAGATGGGGCGATTGGTGCCCTGATCCCCTGTGGCCAAAAGGATCCAGCGGCTTCGCTCCAACACGAGCGGATGCTCATGGCGGGCCCGTCCCAGCCGTCGTCCTTCAATGCGTCCCCCCCCGAGGCGCCCGAAGGTGGTCACTGTCTGTTCGTTGATTTCTGGGTTTCCTGGCACCACCAGCAAGGTGGTGGGTGCTTCCCCAACCAGCGACCGCAAGTGGCCTGTGATCTCGGCCAGAGGTGCTGGGGTGCTGTGCTGGATCTGCCTTGCTGCCACCAGGGCCGACTGGGTGGCCGTGCCAGCCACACCCGTGAGTAGAAGAACCCAGGCCAGGGATGGCCCACCGAGGCGCCTGAGCCACCAGCCCACCTCCCACCAGGCGCGAGCCAGGAGAATTACCACCAGCGGAAGCACCGGGGTGATGTAGCGGGCGTCTTTGTTCGGACTGAGGGTGGTGAAGAGCCATCCGCCCAGAATGCAGAGCCCCAGCCAACCCCATCCCTCAGGAAGGCCTATCCAGGCTCTCCTTTGGCCGATGTTCCCCAGCCCGCGCCATCCGAGAATCGCAGCCACGGGCAGGGCCGGTAAAAGCACCAGACCCAGTTGGGCGGGTAGACGCTTTAGGTACCAGGTGAAGGAGACCCAGCTCCACACGGGTGGATCGCCCTCTGCGGCTGCGGATTCCAGGACGGCTCGATTGGTTCCCCCCAGGGTGGTGATCCAGTTGTGGTGGAGCCAGGGCACCAGCAGGGCCAGCACCACGGCAGCTCCCACCACCATCTGCCAGCGCTGTTGGCGCCGGCCCACGTTGATCCCCACAGCCCAGAGCACCGGTCCAACCAAGAGCAGCAGGGCGCTCTGTTTCACGAGCAAGGCCCCAGCGATGGCAAGGGCCGCCGCCAGCAGCGCCCCCCACCGTCCCCCTTGCGGACCCTTGCCTTGCCAGCGCCCCAAGAGCCAGAGCGCCAGGGTTGCTGTAGCTGTCAAGGGCAGATCCAGGGTGTAGTCCACCCGCGGATGGATCAGCCCTGGGGCGAGAAGAAGCAAGGCGGCGCAGAGCAGGCCAAAGCTCCTCCCCAGCAACCCTCGCCCCCAAAGGGCCACCACCGCCATCAGGAGGGCTTGCCAGAGGGCCAGGGCCCAGCTGGCCTGATCCGGTGAGTCGCCAGCGATGGCCATCACGGTGCCATTCACCAGGGAGGCCAAGGGCGGGATTTTGGGTGAGAGATCCAACAAAGCAAGCCAGCCGTTCCACTGGCCGGGGCTAAGCAGCCCCAGGGCCCGCCCGTGGTCAACGGCACTATTGAGGTAATCGGCCTGGTCCCAACTTGGGAGCCGCTGATCGAGGGCCAGCCAGAGGCGATCGGCTGCAGTGGCGACAGCCCAGAGGGCCGCTAGACCGATCCACCAGAGGCGGTCCAGCTGCTTCGGGCTGATCGGGCGAGGGGAAGAAATGGTCTGCAGCGCAGCAGAGAAAGCTGTCCGCAGTGTGGCCCCCAGAACCCCTTGGCAAAAGGTGCTGAAACCATTGCTGCAACACTCCAGCCAAGGGCGTTCAGTGTTCTGTCACACCCAAGGAGGTACTTCAAGGAACATCTCGCCACAATTCATGCGGCGCCTTGCGCCTGTTGTGTGAGGTTTAACCCCATGAAACTCTTCCAGCAACTGCTGGTGGCGCCTGCGGCCCTGGGCCTGATGGCACCCCTCGCGGCCAATGCCGCCGACCTGAATCTCAATGGCGTCAACCAGTACGCCAGTGAAGAGCAGGTCACCAGCATCAACCAGTTCAGCGATGTCAAGCCTACCGATTGGGCTTTTCAGGCGCTCTCCAACCTGATTGAGCGTTACGGCTGTGTCGCCGGCTACCCCGATGGCACCTACCGCGGCCAGCGGGCCATGACCCGTTACGAGGCAGCTGCTCTCCTCAACGCCTGTCTCGATCGCATCACCGAAATCACCGATGAGCTCAAAAAGCTCATGAAGGAATTCGAGAAGGAGCTCGCCGTGATCCGCGGCCGGGTGGATGGTCTTGAAGCCCGTGTGGGTGAACTGGAAGCCAATCAGTTCTCCACCACCACCAAGCTCAAGGGTGTGGCCACCTTCGTGATTGGTGCCAATAGCTTCAGTGGCGATGCTCGCCCTGGCCTCTTCGACGCGGCGATTCTGAACAGCCTCGGCACCTCCGGTTTTCCCGCCAAGTATTCCAATACGGCGAAAACTCTCGATGGCGCCACTTCTTTCGCCTACGACCTGAGCCTTTACCTCGATACCAGCTTCACTGGTAAGGACCTGCTTCGCACCCGCCTGCGGGCCGGTAACTTCGGCAGCTCCCCCTGGAGCGGTGCCAACAATCCCATCGGCCTGAACGCCATGGAGATTGCCTTTGAAGAAGGCGGCCTGGGTGATGGCGGCGATGTGGTTGCCGTTAATCGCCTCTTCTACCAGTTCCCCATCGGCAGCAGCTTCACCGCCACCATCGGTGGTCGCGTCCGTCAGGACGACATGTTGCCGATGTGGCCCAGCGCCTATCCGGCTGACACCGTTCTCGACATCTTCACCTACGCCGGTGCCCCCGGCACCTACAACCTGAACCTCGGTGCAGGTGGTGGCTTGTGGTGGAAGAGTGGTGGCTTCAGTGCAGCCGTTAGTTATGTGAGCGCCAATGGCGACGGCGGTTCCCCAGGAATCAACGTTCCCAATCAATTAGACGATGTCTGCGGTCCCAATTCCGGGGGCATTGGTAATGGCTGTTCCCAGTCCACCTTCACTGGCCAGGTCGCTTACGGTGGCGACAACTTCGGTTTGGCTGTGGCCTACAGCTATTCCCAGGG
>JAYKHK010000172.1:0-4170 GCA_035284785.1 Cyanobacteriota bacterium
GCCAGGATCGTGGTCTCATCCGGGATCCGGTCACTGATCAGGGCGATACCGGCAAAGCGGCGCATCGTCGCCACCTCGATCAACGCATCCTCCATCGCTGGATCGCTCAGGTCGTACCACTGCTGCAGCAGGTGGATCCGCAGCATCGTCTCCAACGGGTAAGGAGGCCGACCACCATTGCTGCTGGTCCTGGGGTAGTGGGGCTCGATCAGGTCAACCAGCGCTTTCCACGGCACAACAGCCTCCATCTCAGCCAAGAAGCGCTCGCGCCTGGTGCGCTTTTTGGGCGTCGACTGCTCGTAATCACCGAAGCCGAACTGCTTGGCGCCCATGAAGCCAGTCCCTACCTGCGATTACAAGGCCATTCTCGCGCAGGATGGCGGGGTTTTCCAGGGTCTTCCTTGCTAAAATGTGAAGGCTAGTGACACGAGATTTGCTGGTCACTGCACAGGCGAGCTTCCCAATCGCCTATAACCTGACGCTTGGCTGAAATCAAACCGAAAGGCTGGCGGCGTTTTTCAGGAGTCCCTAAATGTCCTGTGTCTTGCGAGAGCCCGGTCGGTGCGGAATGGATGAGCAAGAGCTATGGGCATATCAAGCGCTGCCAGGCCCCTGCTGATCCTTCAGATGCCGAACTGGAGCGCTTCTCTCCAGTGTTTTCCAACCTTACTATGGCTCGAGATCTGGTCAAACCGATTTTCCACTTGAGTGGCACCGAATCTGCCTGTGTGGTCCTGGTGTTCCAGCGACGGAGGCCGCCGTGCAAGATCTCGCAGCCGCCCGATAATCTGTGGGTCAAGCAGGGGACTCAGAGGCTTGCTGCTGGGCTGCATTCTCAACCAGAATGGCCATGAGCTAGTTCTGCCAGTAGTCAAGCTGTTGTGATCTGTGATTCCAATAAATATACACAGCATCCACCTCCCCATCATCCAGGCGGAGTACCTCGCAAGTGTCCCATACACCGAGACCAACTGGGACCACTCCGGCGGAAAGCGTGGCGAGCCGAGCCAGATCTTTCCCTGAGATCACCTTTACTCTGTTTCTTATAGCATTGTCCTGTCTATAAGCAAGCTGAAGGAGTTTAGGTGGATGGGTGAGTCCATGGCTGAAGATCGCAACCTGCTTGCCATCTGTGGTGGTGCCCACGATGGCAGCATGGGGTTTCTTGTGGCAATGAACGTCAACCCAAATGATCGTACGATCGTCCCACCTCGTTTCCGGCAGGTAGCGACTGGCTGCCTCGGATACTTGAGGTGGGATGGCCACTTCCGGGCAGGAGTCTGCTAAACCGCTGTTGGCAATCAGGGCTACCAAGACGATGCAACCCAGCCAGTGAGAAATTGCCAAAAGCTTAATCCCAGCTAGCAAAAGTCTGGAACCACCCTGCCCTGTCTAAAACATCTCGGGAATAATCTCCACCAGTGGTTCTGGAGTCAACATCTCTGCCGGCTCGTATGGATTCGATTACATTCCCTGGACCAGCGTTGTAGCTAGCTACGGTTGCCCGTATCAGTAAACTACCAGAGCCGGGAATCTTTGCCTCAAAGAAGCGGCGATTATCGGCCAAGACCTTGGCTCCAAAGAGGATATTCCTAGCTGGGTCTTTCCATTCGCCGGTTGCAATCCATGTTGGGAAAGCTCCATCGTCAATCTGCATCAAACCTCTCCCATGTCCATTATCTCCAGTTCCTGCAGGGCCTGGTGGATTCAGAATCAGCCCCCAGAAAGATTCTCGCGATCCGACACCGCCGAGCAGAGAGGGTTGTAAATTGAACTCCGCTGCTGCTGCTTTAATGAACGGCTCATAGCCACGTCTTGCAATTTCTTCGAGGTGAGTTTTGAGTGCGGCTGATCCTCGGCCAGTAGGGAATCTTGTCCCAAATGATATTCCTGGCCTGGGTAAGACCTCAATTTCATCGACGTCAACCCCGAGTAAGCCTGCCCATGTTCGTGGGCCCACGATACCATCAACTTCAAGCGCTCGCCGTCCCTGAAACACCCGCACCGCTTCTTGGGTCACGCGTCCAAAAAGACCATCGATCGCAGGGCTCCCGGCGTCGTCGAGCAACAGACCCAATCCTTTGAGGAGGTGCTGAAGCTCCTTGACCTCATCCTTGAGCTGGGGCACGGAGATGCCATCATTGAGCATCAGTGTGGTGTGCTTAGTCGACATGATTGGGGTTGAGGAGTGGAAGGATTCGGTAGGATTAATTGCTCAAATCAGGTGCTTCTACTCAGAGTCCTAGCGCAGCCCTGGTCTGGCTTCCGACAATGCCGTCGTCGGTGAGGTTCTTGCTAGCTTGAAAAGCGGTTACAGCTTCATCTGTAGCCGGGCCGAATATGCCATCGGCGGTGACATCGAATCCAAGGCTAATCAGCTTCCGCTGGATTTCGCTCACGTCCAAACCACGCATGAAGGGCTGAGTAAGAAATAGCAGGCGTGGTTCACTCGGCTTTGCGGAGGGCTCTGTCAGAGTGTTAAGATCTGCCTGGATCTTTGGGAACTTCTGGTCCCACATGTTGGGTTCGCGAATATTGAGTCCATCGTCGATGTGGACTGGGTCGTTGAAGTCTCCCCCCCAGCGTAGGGTTGGATCTTGCCTGATGCTGGTGATGAAGTCGCGGATTGCAGATGGCAATGTGTCGAAGTTTGCCAATGTATCGCCATTGAAGAACCCTCCATCATGCTGGATGTTCATGTCAATGGCATGACCAATAAGATGATTCGAGCGGCTAGCGGGAGGTACGATCGCACCGCTGATCGGCACCCCCTGTCGTCGGGCAGAGCTGGTTATAAACAGAACCAGATTATTCCCTTCTGCCAAGGATTCAATCTTGCGCAGCTCGGGGAGAAAGTCGGCGTCAGCCAATATTGGCTTGTTGACGAAGACAGGGCTTGCGAAGGTGACAATACGTGTGTCCATGGCTATCTCTCAAGAATACGGCATAGGAAATCTTACTCATGCTGGGAAATTCCGGGATAACTTGCCCGACGCATGCAATATTTCTTTGCATCCTTTGTACATCTTGCCTATTAAGTAGGGTTATCAACGGAGTGCTTCGTCGGCTAAATTTTATGACGAATTAGCAGACTCTCGTATTGGTGCGTTCGCTGAATTGAGCTTCACTGCTATGTTTATGGTTTATTTCAGTAGTTCCTCGAGTGCCATTCACAGCCAGTGTGATCACAACCAAGGAGTGGGGCGCAACTACGCCTCGCAATGCCCCCTTTCAACGCACGGTGCCAAAATATGTTGTAATTCATCACACCTTCAGGCCAAAGAACGCATCGGGGGGAACGATCGAGGGAGCCAAGCAGACCGCCAGAGATATTCAGGCTTTTCATATGGGTCCGGATAATTTCTGGTCAGATTCGGGTCATAACTTTCTTAATTGCAAGGGCGGCATCCTGCTCGAGGGCCGGCATGGTTCCATAGCTGCTGCCAGAGATGGGTTCTCGGTACAGTCAGCCCACGCCTTGCAAGACCCACCCAGGCTAGCGGGGGGAAACTCTTCTCCTGGTATCGAGAACGAAGGTGACTTCAATGAGGAGGTCATGGAGGATGACCAGTGGAACAGTCTGGTGGAACTGTGCACCTCACTTTGTTCTTCTTGTGGGCTCGATCCAGTCAACATTCGTGGTCACAGGGATTTCAGCAAAACTGACTGCCCAGGTGAGTGGCTCTACGGACAGATCGGGCGGCTGCAAGCAGAGGTTCGCGCCAAACTCGGTCTACCAACTCCCGAACCAGCAGTCGCCACGTCGCTTAGGTTTGGATCACGCGGACCAGCCGTCACCCACCTTCAGGAGCGCCTTCGGGAGCTTGGCTTCAACCCTGGCCCTGGTGATGGCGACTTTGGTGACCAGACGCAATCAGCAGTGGTGAAGTTCCAAACATCCTCTGGACTGACTGCAGATGGAATTGTAGGGCCAAGAACTCTTGAGGCTCTTGGGATCCAGCCTTAGAAGCCATCTATGTTCAGATGATCGCCAATTCAAGCCTCCACAACCATGCTTACTACTGTATTGAGACACTTGATTACCAGGGCCTATTAGAAGTCTGTCCCAGTAGTCCTGGCCCTGGAGTCGCGCTTACGGTGACGTGCGCGGGAACCGCTCCTGACCCTTGGCCTCCCAGCCCGCCACCACGCCAGCTGCTGCAAGTGATC
>JAYKHK010000173.1:0-4294 GCA_035284785.1 Cyanobacteriota bacterium
CCCCGGCCCAGATCCTCCTGTCTCTCACCTTCCTGCTGCTGCTTGTTGTGTTGTCGCTCGCGCTGTGGCGCCGCTCCAGCAGCGCCGCTGAGCGGATTCGGCGCTTGGGCTGGCTGTGGCTTGCCGCGGGCTGGCTTCCCCAGGCGTTCCCTGGGCCTGGGCAACTTCGGCAGCGTGGGGTTCGTGGTGATGGCTCTGGTGTGGTTGCAGGGGGTGGGTGGCCCGAGGGGGCCATGGCTGCCTAGATGCGTGCGGGCTCTGGTGGGGATCTTGATCGTGGGCTACGCCATCCCCCAAGCGGCCTTTGCCAGCAAGGTTTGGGAGCGTGTGCACCTGCTGGAACGGCGAGACATGGCCTAGGCCATGGCCGCCGATGTGCGTGCCCTCTCCCTGGCCAATCCGGCCGTGCCCCCATCGTCGTTCCGATTGTTTGGCACGACGGAGAGGAACCAACCCTTCCCCCATTGGAGCAGTGTGGGCGAATCGGCGTTTCGCCAGAGCTGGAGCATCCAAGGCATCTTCCGTCAATTGCTGGGCCTGCAGGTGACTCACATCGCCTATCGCAGCGAGGGGAATGAGGCGCAGGTGCGGAGCACGGTGCCCCGCTGCAATGCCTGGCCGGATCCGGGCTCGATCGTGGCCCATCAAGGCCGGTGGTTGGTTTGCCTCGAAGCCAATCCAGCCTCCGCTCGCGCGCCGGGGGGCTGAAACCTTCCTCGCGGGGAGCTATCAGCTCGGTCAGGCTCTCCTGCCAATGCTCTCTTCGATCTGGGCCGTGAGGAGGGCCATGCGCCATTTGCGCAAGCCCCGGTGAAGGAATTCCAGGGGCTTGCCTCGATAGAGGGGATTGAGGCGCCAGAGGGGCGCAAGACCCAACCAACGCACCTGGGCTGTCGTGAGCGTCCTGACGCCATAGAGGGCGGAGGTCATGCCGCAGACCACGATCGTGCCCTCCGGGCGGGCCTCTTCCACCAGGCGAATCAGCACCTCCAGCGGCAGGCTGGAGCGAAGGGGGGGCGCCAGCCAGGCTTCCGTGAGGGGGCCGAAGCTGCCGTCGACGGGGGCTTTGGGATGGTCAACCAACTGCAGATGATCGATCCCCGGCCTGAAGCCCTGCCGTTGCAACTGCTTGCACCACTGGCGCAGCACCTCCTGTGGCATGCGGCTGCCAGGAAACTGGTGGGCCAAATTGGGCACTGAGCAGAGCCAGAGAGGCCGATTGGGGATGGCGTGGCTCAGACAGTGCGCCACCTCTGCGCTGCCCCTCTGGCGCAGCGCCTCCACCAGGGTGGCGAAGAGCTGCTGCCGGGCGGCCTCTGGCACGGGCTCGGGAGGAAGGGGCGGCCGATGCCAGCGGGGCTGACGACCACTGATCACGTATCGCACCAAGCGCCCTGGTTCCGGGATGGGCTGTCCCAGCAGGCTGGGCACGATGGCTCGCAGCTCCCTTGGGCAGCGGTAGTACACCCCCAGGCCATCCCCACACACCACCATCTGGGAGATCGCCAGGTGGTCGATCACCTCCCGCTGGCTGGTGAGCCACTGGCTGTTGAGCAAGGCCCAATCCCACCCTCCTGGCTCCAGCTCCGCGGGATGGGCCACGAGCCGCAGCGCGCCAAAGATCTCCGGTTGTTTCTGGCGGAGCACAGCCAGCCAGCGTTCGATTTCGCCATGCATTGCCGCCAGGGCCTCGGGCTGCTTGCGCAGCACCCCTGTGACCACGATGGCGATGGGCGCGGGTTCCCCCCGATCATGCGGCAGGGTGCTCACCACGGCCAGCTGGTGCACCAGATGGATCAGCCCGCCGGTGAGCACCAGGATCCGGGGCTGCTGGGGCTCGGGGCTCAAGAGGGAGGGGTGGCGAGGGGCTCGATTGGCGCCAGGCGGGGATCGAGGATCTTGGGACCCATCCCGGGGAACTTCACAGCCAGGGAGATCTTCTCCCCTGATCCAAACAGGTGGGTGATGGTTCCCACCCCGAAGCTGCTGTGGTGGAGCTGATCCCCCACGGCCCAGCTGTGGGCCACAGCCCGACGTCTCACGGCGTTGCTGGGCGCACCCGCCGCGCCGCCGGTGGCCACCTGCCTGCTCTCCTGTCGATCAATGCGGGTGAGTCGATCGATCCGCTGCTCCCGTCGCAGGGCCGCCCCGCCAGTGCGGGGCACATCTCCCTGCAGCAAGTCCGCTGGCAGTTCAGAGAGAAAGACCGAGGGCACCGCAGGTTCGCGCATGCCGCCCCACAGGCGCCGCTCGCAGGCATGGGAGAGGAACAGCCGCTCCCGGGCCCGGGTGAGACCCACGTAGCAAAGGCGTCGCTCCTCTTCAAGGGAGGCCGGATCATCGAGGGAGCGGTAACTCGGAAACAGCCCCTGCTCCATCCCCACCAGGAACACCACCGGAAACTCCAGACCCTTGCTGGCATGGAGGGTCATCAACACCACCCGCTCCGGGGCGGTGTCCTTGTCATCGGCATCGCCGGCCAGGGCAGCGGTGGAAAGGAAGCCTTCCAGGGATCCTTCCTCGTTTTCCTCCTGATATTGCAAGGCGGCATTCACCAATTCGTTCAGGTTGCGGCGCCGATCTTCCGCCTCATCGGTGGCTTCGGCGATCAATTCCGCCAGGTAGCCGCTCTGCTCCATCACCCGCTGCACCAGCTCGGCGGGCGGCGCCTCCTGCAGGCGCTGCTGCAGATCGCGCAACAGCTCTGAAAACTGCAACAGGCCCTTGGCGGATCGACCGGCCAGGGAGCGCACGGCTTCAGGGTCGCTCACCACCTCCCAGAGGGGCAGCCCCAGCTGGTTGGCCGCGTCGCTGAGCCGCTCGATGGTGGTTTTGCCGATGCCGCGGCGGGGCACGTTCAACACCCGCAGCAGACTCACAGAATCCGCCGGGTTCACCAGCAAGCGCATGTAGGCCAGGATGTCCTTGATCTCGCGGCGGTCGTAAAACCGCAGCCCACCCACCACCAGGTAAGGAATCCCCCAGCGCACCAGGGCCTCCTCCATGGCCCGCGACTGGGCATTGGTGCGATAGAGCACGGCCAGATCCCCCCAGTTCAGCTCTGGGTGGGCCGCATTGAGCATGCGCATGCGATGCACCACCGCTTCAGCCTCGGCGATCTCGTCGTCGCAGCGGGTGAGGCTGATCAGCTCCCCGTCCCCCCGGGTGGGCCGCAACACCTTGTCGATGCGTTCGCTGTTGTGGGCGATCAGGGCGTTGGCCGCCTGCAGGATCGTGGCGGTGGAGCGGTAGTTCTCCTCCAGCTTCACCATGGTGCGGGTGGCGGTGTCGTCCGCGCCGTCGCCGAAATCCGCCTGAAACCCCATCAGGATCTTGAAATCGGCGGCCCGGAAGCTGTAGATGCTCTGGTCCGCATCCCCCACCACAAACACGGAGCGATCCCGCCAGTCCTCCACCTGGTCGGGATCCTTGCCGTCGGCCACCAGGAGCTTGAGCAGCTCGTACTGGGTGCGGTTGGTGTCCTGATACTCATCCACCAGCACGTGGCGGAAGCGCCGGTGCCAGTAGCTGCGGATCTCCCCGTTCTGCCGCAGGAGTTCCACCGGCAGGAGGAGCAGATCATCGAAATCCAGGGCGTTGTTGGCCGCCAGAGCGCGCCGGTAGTGCCGGTAGGCCTCGGCCACCTTCCGGTCCCGTTGGCCATCCGCATTGGCCTCCAGCTGGTCCGGCAACCAACCCTGGTTCTTGGCGTTGCTGATGGCCCAGCGCACCTTCTTGGGTTCAAAGCGCTTGGGATCCAGCCCCAGCTGCTGGGTGACGATCTCCTTCACCAGGCTCTGGGCGTCGTTTTCGTCGTAGATGGAGAACTGGCGCGTCCAACGCAACCCCTCCGGGTCGTCGTACTTGTCGATGTCGAAGCGCAGCAGCCGGGCGAAGAGGGCGTGGAAGGTGCCGATCCAGAGGTCCTTGATCACCTCCCGATAGATGCGGCTGCGCAGCTGCTTCTGCTCCACCAGGGGCAGGGTGGCCCAGGGCTGGCCGAACTGGCGCTGGGCCAGGGCCTGGGCCAGCAACACCTCCAGCCGCTCCTTCATTTCCCGGGAGGCCTTGTTGGTGAAGGTCACTGCCAACAGGGCCGTGGGGTCGACGCCGTGGTGCCCGATCAGGTGGGCGATGCGGTGGGTGAGGGCCCGGGTCTTGCCGCTTCCCGCCCCGGCCACCACCAGCAGGGGGCCTGTGGCGTGGTCCACCGCCCGCCGTTGGGCGTCGTTCAGGCCGGCAAGGAAACTCATCGCAGGATGGTATCCAGGCGCTCGGGCCCACGGCCACCTCC
>JAYKHK010000174.1:0-10003 GCA_035284785.1 Cyanobacteriota bacterium
GGGAGTGAACACTGGTGGCAGGCTCCAGATGGGATCTGGCCCGGATGGAGAGGGCTCAACCACCGTGAGGGCGTACAGCTTTTCGTGCAACCGTTCGGCCTCGCATAGCGCCACCGCCAGCTCCATCCAGACGCGCCAACCGCTCGCGGGCGGGCGGTGGTGATGGGGATGGGGATGGGGATGATCGGCTCCACCCCGTTCCCCCGTAACCACTCAGCTAGGGCCAAAACGCGCTCGCGCAGATCTCCCTCGTGGGCATAGCTGATGAACACCTTCGGCTTGGGGGGCGCGCGATGGGGGTCCACTCAGGCCATGGGGTTCGAGATTGTTCTGTGGCGTCTCGAGCTGAGCACCACAGGGGTTGAGCATAAAGAATCAGGCCCAGCTCTGCCAGCCGCTCTGATCGCCACGCCCCCAACCCAGACCCTCAGCTCGCCAACCGGCGGCCCGCCGCCTTGCGCAGCCGATTGGCAGCCTGGCGTGCCCGATTGGGCATGTCGTTGGGGCCCTCTCCGCCGGAGGGGGGGCCGGCCTCGGGACGGCCACCAGGCCCTGACGGCGATAGGCCGGGGGGCACGCTGCCATCCTTCCCTTGCAAGCGCATCAATTCCCGGCGGCCGCCGAGCACGATCTGGCTGAGGTCTTTGAGGCGGGTCTCCAATTCACCGAGCACCTGCTCGGCATAACGGTTGGCCCCATCCTGGATCGTGCCCGCTTCCTGTCGCGTGCGCGCGACCAGGGCATCGCATTGCTGTTGGGTTTGCTGGCGAAACTGAATCGCTTCCTGGTGGAGCCGCTCGGCTTCGCCCTGGCTCTCCCTCTGCACCCGCAAACCCTCTTGACGGATCGCCTCCAGCTCCTGAAGGGCCTGCTGACGCACCCGCTCGTGCTGCTCCATCAGCTGGCGGGAGCGATCCACGGCCTCGGCTTCCAGCTGGGTGCGGCGGCCCTGGGCCTCCTGCTCCAACTGCTGACGACGGCCGGCAAAGGCCTGCTCCATCTGGGCCATGCGCAGGTGGTGCTCCTGCTCGGCCTGGGCGGCTTGGGCGCGGGCTTGGCCCAACAGCTGTTCGGCTTGCTGGCGGGCCTGCTCCCGCAGCTCCGCTCCCTGACGCTCCGCCTCCTGACGCACCGAGGCGCTCTGGATCAGCTGCTCCCTCTCCCGCCGGGCTTGAGCCACGATCTCCTCCGCCTGCTGGCGGGCTTTCTCGATGAACCCCTCCCGCTGGCGCAGCAGATCCTCCGCCTGGGAAATCTGCAGGGGGAGGGAGTCCCGCAGGGCATCCATCGCCTCGATGGCGTCCTGCTCATTCACCAACCGCCCGCCGCTGAACGGAATACGGCTGCCATCCAGAACGATCTCTTCCAGCTGATCCAGCTGGTCGAGAACCGTGATGCGCGTCTCGGACATGTCAACGGGAAGGGGATAACCGATTAAAGAGCGTCAGGAGATCCTGCGCCACTCCCTGCGGAACCATGTGGGAGACATCACCACCGAAGCGAGCCACCTCCTTCACCACCGAGCTGCTCAAAAAACTGTGATGCACGGCCGTGGCCAGAAACAGCGTTTCCAGATGGGGGGCCAGGCTCTTGTTGGTGTGGGCCAGCTGCAGCTCGAATTCGAAGTCGCTGAGGGCGCGCAACCCCCGCAGAATCACCCCTGCTCCACAGGCCTTGGCCACATCGACGGTGAGGCCATCAAAACTTCTCACCTCGATTCCAGCCAGATGGGCCGTGGCCGTGCGGATTTGCTGCAGCCGCTGCTCCAGGGAAAAGGCCGGGGTTTTGCTGGGGTTTTGCAACACCGCCACCACCAGTCCATCAAAGAGCGCGGCGCTGCGCTCGATCAAATCCAAATGGCCGAGGGTGAGCGGATCAAAGCTGCCGGGATACAACGCCCGCATGGACCTTCGTCGTGGGGGCCTCCATGGTGGGCCCTGGCGGATGGGGCCTTTCTAGAGTTGAGCGCCATCGTCCAGCGCACCATGACGCCAGCTGCCAACCTCCCTCCCCTCGACACGGCTGCCAAGAAGACGCTGCTGCGCAAAATTCCGCATGGCGTCTTCATCTGCGGCGTGCGGGAGGGGGAGGAGGTGAACGGCTTCACGGCCAGCTGGGTGACGCAAGGCTCCTTCGAGCCCCCCCTGGTGGTGATGGCCGTGCGGGCCGACTCCACCAGCAACGGCATGATTCAACGCACCGAGCAGTTTTCCCTCAATGTGTTGCCCGCCGATCAGAAGGATCTGGCTGCGGTCTTTTTCAAGCCCCAAAAGGCCATGGGCGGCCGCTTCGATGCCGCGCCCTTCCAGCTCGGTCCCTTGGGGCTCCCCATCCTTGAGGCGGCCCTCGGAGCGGTGGAATGCCAAGTGGTGGGCCAGGTGAACCACGGCGATCACACCGTGTTTGTGGGGGAGGTGAAGAGCGCCGTGTTGCTGCGGGATGGTGACGCCCTGGAACTGGCCGGGACGGGATGGCAATACGGGGGCTGAGCGAGAGCGCAGCCTCCAGCTCTGGAGCGCTGCCACTGCTGCAACGACCCGATCAGCTGGCCCAGCGGCTGCGGGAGATTCCGACGGAGCCGGGCTGCTATTTGATGCGCGATGGTGAAGATCGGATTCTTTACATCGGCAAAGCCAAGGTTTTAAGGAATCGGGTTCGCAGCTATTTCCAGAGCTCGCAGGGCCACGGCCCTCGCATCAGCTTGATGGTGCGTCAGGTCTGCGATATCGAGGTCATCGTCACCGACAGCGATGCGGAGGCGCTGGCCCTCGAATCAAACCTGATCAAGCAAAACCAGCCCCATTTCAATGTTCTGCTCAAGGACGACAAGAAATATCCCTATCTCTGCATCACCTGGAGTGAGTCCTATCCGCGCATTTTCATCACGCGGCGGCGGCGTGGTCGCAGCCCGCTCGATCGCTTCTATGGCCCCTATGTGGATGTGGGCCTGCTCAGGCGCACCCTGGCCCTGGTCAAACGCGTGTTCCCCTTGCGTCAGCGGCCCCAGCCCCTCTATCGCGATCGCACCTGCTTGAATTACGCCATTGGCCGCTGCCCCGGCGTGTGCCAGGAGCGCATCAGCTCGGAGGATTACCACCGCACCCTGCAGAAGGTGGCGATGGTGTTTCAGGGTCGCAACGACGAATTGCTCGATCTGCTCAGGGCCCAGATGGAGCGCTACGCCGAGCGGTTGGATTTTGAGGCCGCCGCCCGCGTGCGCGATCAGCTGCAAGGGCTGGAGACCCTCACGGCGGATCAAAAAATGAGTGTGGGCGATGTGTCGGTGTCCAGGGATGTGGTGGCCTTGGCCGCCGATGATCGGGTGGCCGCCGTGCAGGTGTTTCAAATGCGCGCCGGCAAGCTTGTCGGTCGGCTCGGCTACATGGCCGAGGTGCAAGGCGGCGACCCCGCCTGGATCCTGCAGCGGGTGATCGAGGAGCACTACAGCCAGGTGGAGCCGGTGGAAATTCCGCCAGAGTTGTTGCTGCAACACCCCTTGCCCCAACAGAGCCTGATTCAGGACTGGCTGGCGGAGCGGCGGGGCCGGAAGGTGCGCCTGCAAGTGCCCCAGCGCCAACAGAAAGCCGAATTGATCGACCTGGTGGTGCGCAATGCCAGCTACGAATTGCAGCGCGCCCAGCGCCATGCCGAACAGCACCAACTCGCCCTGGAGGATCTCGCCCAACTGCTCGAGCTGCCCGCGCCACCACGGCGCGTTGAGGGTTTTGACATCAGCCACCTCCAGGGCAGCGATGCCGTCGCCTCCCAGGTGGTGTTCGTCGATGGCCTGCCCGCCAAGCAGCACTATCGCCGCTACCGGATCCAGAGCAGCAGCATCCGCAGCGGCCACTCCGATGATTTCATGGCCATGGCCGAAATCATGCGGCGGCGCTTTCGCCGCTGGGCCCAGGCCAAGGCCTCGGGGGCGGATCTCGCCCAGGTGCGCCGCGAGGCGGGCTCGGTGCTCCATGGCGACGGCCTCAACGATTGGCCCGATCTGGTGATGATCGATGGCGGCAAAGGTCAGCTCTCAGCCGTGATGGAGGCCCTGCGGGAGATGAATCTGCAGGAGGACCTGGTGGTGTGCTCCCTGGCCAAGGCGCGCGAGGAGGTGTTTTTGCCAGGAGCCAGCCAACCCCTCGATAGCGAAGCCGACCAACTGGGCGTGATGCTGCTGCGCCGCCTGCGGGATGAAGCCCATCGCTTCGCCGTGACCTATCACCGGCAGCAGCGGGGGGAGCGGCAGCGCCGCTCCCGGCTGGGAGACATTCCAGGTTTGGGCCCCAGACGGGTGAAGGATCTGCTTGCCCATTTCCACTCCGTCGATGCGATTCAGCTGGCCAGCCCGGAGCAAATTGCCTCCGCCCCCGGAATCGGCCCCAGCCTGGCCAGGCAAGTGTGGGAGTATTTCCATCCGCAACACGAGACGGAAGAGCCCTGGGAACCGCCCGTGGAGTTGGCGCGATGAAGCTGTCGATGGAGCAGGCGATGGAGCAGGTGGGACGAGCGATGCGCCGCTGGGCTGGTGCGCCGCTGAGGCTCCTCGCCCTACTGCTGACGGCTCTGCTCAGCGCTGCCGCCCCGGTGGCCGCCGCCCCCGGCCTCTGCGTGGGGCCGGTCTGCGGGGATGGCTTCAGCCGCTCAGCCCCCTACCCCTGGCAGCTGCGGATGCGGATGCAGGATCAGTGGGGCCATCGAGAGCGCCTGGTGGTGGATTGCCGCGATGGCTCCATCAGCCCTTTGCTGGGGCCGGTGGAGCGGGGCTACGCCGCAGCGGTGGGGCGCCGCGCCTGCCGACAGGCGCCCCTGCAGCCGGCCCTCCCCCCTCCTGGAGCTTGATCCCGCAACGCCATGGCCAAGCTCTATTGCATCGCCTTCTGGAATCTGGAGAATCTGTTTGCGCCCGAGGGATCGCCTGATCGCCTCCCCTGGCTGGCCGAACGGCTGGCCAACGATTTGAAAGGGTGGACCCCGGAGCTCTTCTCGCGCAAGCTCGATCAGCTCACACGCATCGTTCAACAGATTCACGGCGGGCGGGGGCCAGATCTGCTCGGGGTGTGTGAGGCGGAAAATCGTGCCGTGCTCGAACAGCTTTGCCAGCGCCTGAACGCCGCCCTGCCCCGCCGCCAATACCTGCCTGTGCATGCGGACAACACCCGCGATGGCAGGGGAATCGACACCGCCTTTCTCGTTGATGGCCGCCGCTTGAGCCACAACCCGGCCACCCTCTTTTCCCACTTCGTGATGCGGCGCACCGGCACGCGAGACATCAGCCAGGCCACGTTTCAAACCAAGGCTGGCCGCGAGCTTGTCGTGCTCTGCAACCACTGGCCGTCCCGCACCGGGGGGGCCTACGAGAGCCGGGGATATCGCTTCACGGCTGGGGAATCGCTGGCCTACTTCCATCAGCGCATCCGCGAGGAGCTTGGCATCGACACGCCGATCCTGGCCATGGGTGATTTCAACGATGAACCCTTCGATGAGTCGCTTCAGCAATACGCCGAGGCCACCCGCGAGCGGGGCGATGTGGAACGCTCCCGCAGCGCCCCTCGCTTCTACAACCTGGCCTGGCGCTTTGCCCCGGTGCAAACGGTGGATTGCAAGGGCAACAACCGCCTGGTGTATGGCACGATCAGCTACCAGGGCAATGGAGCGATCTTCGATCAAATCTTGGTGTCGCAGGGATTGTTGCTGGGGCAACGGGGCTTGAAAGTGAGGGAGGAATCGGCACGGATGGAGATCTTCGCCGAGATGGTGGAGGCGAAGCTCGCCGAGGGGCCCATCCGCTTCGGACTGCCGAAAGGCAATCGTCAAGCCAATGTGAATGAAGCGGGCTACAGCGACCACTTCCCGGTTTCCGTGCTGATCGAAGAGGCTTCAACCGCCTGAAACCTGCTGCGTGTGCAAGGTTTTGTGCTGTTGCCAGGCCCGCAGCAGATCGATGCGGGTGATGTGATACCCCCGGCTGCGGGCCGCCAACAGCAGCTCGGGTTGGGACTGGCAAACGCGCAGCGCCTCCCTCAGCTCGCCGTTGCTTTCGGCATCTCCCACCAAACGTTCGAGCTCAGCCCAGCTCATCCACTCTGCGCAGCTAAGCCACCATCGACGACGCTGGAGGGGAGCGCAAGGTGCGCCGGGAAACGTTTGCGAATGAGATTAAGACTGCTGATCAATGCATCGCCGGGGTGGGGCCTTAGAACCGCCGCCGGGGCGTTTCCTGGAAATGGCCCGCCGCAGCGGCGCTTTCGCTGTCGCTGCGGCTCAAAATCCACACGTTGCGCGACTGGCGCCGTGCCAGCAATCCACCCCGCTCCACCACAGCCGAGCCGGGCCGGGCCCCCATCAGATGGGTCACTTCAGCGGTGCTCAGGGGCGCCGCCGTGCGCAGGGCCAAATCCACCAGCTCAAGCCGCTGCCGCAGGGAGGGGCCGTCAACGGGGGAAGAATCCTCCTCCGCGCTCCACATCCAGGGGGCGCCATCCCCTTCGGCGGCCAATTTGCGCATCAATCCCATGCCGATCAGAGCCAGGGCCTGCTCGGGTTTGAGGCCCTGCACGCCAGCCGCATCCAGGTCTTGCAGATCGGCGGCGGATGCATCGGCACGTCGGGGGGACGGTGTGCGGGCCATGGGCTCGATCGGAAGTTGTCGGGAAGATAACGATTCGCTGCCTTTTTGCAAGTCCGTCACAACGGCTGAACCGGCTCCCTCCTCCTGCTGGGCAGGGGAAGCCAGCTCAACTGCGTCGTAGCCAGCCCGGCGCTCCTCCAAACCAGCCCTCGATGTCGTCTTCACCGGGCCGGTAAGTGGAATCGGGGTCAACTGGGCCGAGATTCATTTGATCGAGCAGATGATCAATGCCATCTCTGCCTGTTGGCTTCGCCGGGGACTGTTGCAGCTGTTGGCGACGCGCTTTCAGCAGCCAGGCCGCCACGCCTTGATCACGGTCGGCAAATTTTTGCAGGTAGATCCGCTCCTGCAGGGTCACGGGTTGATCGGCGCCAATCCTGGCGAGGATCGCCTGCAGGCGAAGGCGCGTGCTTGGGGTGAGCATGGGCTGGGGGGATGTATTCGAGAAGGTGATCCATTTGATAGCGAGCCCTGATCAAACGCTGGTGGCAGCGGGCACAAAACCGCTCCACCTGTCAGCAGGTCCGCACCCTTGCCGCCGTAGGATCCACGCCGCTCCCAATGGTGGAAGCAGCCCCTTTGCCTCTTCGCTGCCGATGACGCCATGACCCTGCCGCAGTGAACGATCCGCCGTCCCGTCAAAACCGTCGCTTCCGGCCTGCTCCCCTCCAGGACGCTGAGGAGCGGGCTCTGCGCCGCAGGCGGGAGGCGTTCCAGTTGGGGCGCCCCACCATCACCGGCACGGATGTGAACGGGGAGGATTCGGGCGCCAGCTGCGTGATCACCACCGACAGCGAGGGTCGCCGGCTGAGGCAAAACAGCCATGTGCAGTCGATCGAGCTGCGCACCTATGTGTATCTCGATTCGCTCCAGCCCCAACTCGCGGCCTACATGGGCACGGTGAGCCAGGGTTTCCTGCCCATCCCCGGCGATGCCTGCCTCTGGCTGGAGGTGTCGCCGGGCATGGCGGTTCACCGGGTCACCGATATCGCCCTGAAGGCCAGCACCGTGCGGCTGGGGCAGATGGTGGTGGAGCGGGCCTTTGGCTCGATCGCGATGTATCACCGCGACCAGAGCAATGTCCTGCACTCCGGCGAGGTGGTGCTTGAGGCCATCGGCAGCAGCGTCGACCAACGCAGCCGCTGCGAGGTGACCTGGACCGAGATCATCTATTCCATCACCCCAGACCATGCGGTGTTGATCAACCGCCAAAACCGGCGGGGCTCGATGATTCAGGCGGGAATGAGCATGTTCATCCTCGAAACCGAGCCCGCTGGCTATGTGTTGATTGCCGCCAACGAAGCAGAAAAGGCCTCCAACATCACCGTGGTGGATGTGAAGGCCGTCGGGGCCTACGGCAGGCTGACGCTGGCGGGGAAGGAGGGCGATGTGAATGAGGCCGCCGCGGCGGCCATGCGCGCCGTGCAGCAGATCAACACCTAGCGCGGCCGCCCAGCTCTCTCCCTCACAGACCCAGCAAATGCCTGAGCTCTGGGGCCATCGATCGGGCCGCCTTGCCGCGGCTGCCCAGCTTGCTCTTCAGATGGGCCGACATGCGGGCGTAGGTGCAGCCCGCCTCGCGCACGAAGAACACAGGGTCGTAGCCGGCGCCCGACCCATCGGGCTCGTGCAGGATCTGGCCATAGCAGACTCCACAGCCCTCCAAGCGGGTGATGCCCTGGGGATCGGCCACGGCCATGGCGCTCACAAAACGGGCGCCCCGATACAACACATCGCCTAGCTCGTGGAGCAGGCGCTGAATCTTTTCTGGATCACTGGGGGCATAGCGGGCCGAATAGAGGCCCGGCCTGCCTTGGAGCGCATCCACCTCCAAGCCGGAATCGTCCGCCAGAGCCCACTCCCCGCAGAGCTTGGCCACGGTTTCCGCCTTCAGTCGGGCGTTTTCCGCGTAGGTCTGGCCGGTTTCTTCGATGTCGAGGCCCTTGGGCTGGGCAAGCACCTCCACGTCCACCATCGCTAGCATCTCGCGGATCTCAGCCACCTTGTGGGCATTGCCGCTGGCAATCACAAGGCGGCGCAGGGGGAGGATCAACGGGCCTGGACGGCAAACACAAGCGCATTATCCCGGCTGAGGTGGACGGGCCGCTCGAGCTGATTGTGGCTTGAAGCAACCCCACACGCTGGAAGGGTTGGGGGCAGGACGGGTTGAACATTCCACCCCCGGAAAAACTCCAGGGTTCCTGCCACCAAAAAAAGATTAGGCAAAAAAAGCTTGTTTGGGCTCAAGCTGAGTGAAGAGTGAGCCGATCCTGACGGCTGCGCTGCAGGGCTCTCCTAGGTTTCTGGTCACTGGACCCTCGCGGGAGCTCGCCCATGCAGTCAGGTCTGGTGTTGCAGAACCTTCTGTCGGCACCCGTTCTGTTTTTCTTTCTCGGGATTCTCGCCGTTGTTTTGGGATCGGATCTCGAGATCCCCTCCCCCCTACCGAAACTGTTTTCCCTCTATCTGCTTCTGGCCATTGGCTTCAAAGGCGGGGTGGAACTGAGTGAGAGCGGACTGGGACCGATGGTGCTCAACACCATCGCCGCCGCCATCTTGATGTCCTTGTTGGTGCCGCTGGGCAGCTTTCTGGTGCTGCGGGGGCGCCTGGGCGCCGACAACGCGGCGGCCGTGGCCGCCGCTTACGGCTCGATCAGCGCGGTGACCTTCATCACGGCCCAGAGTTTTCTCAACGTGTTGAAAGTGCCCTACGACGGCTTCATGGTGGCCGCGCTGGCCCTGATGGAATCGCCAGCGATTGTGGTGGGAGTGGTGATGGCAAAACTCTCATCCGCCAGCCTGGAAAGAGAGCGAGGCCAGAGCACGGAGCCGATTCCTTGGCGAGAGGTGTTGCAAGAGGCCTTTCTGAATGGATCGGTTTTTTTGCTGATTGGCAGCCTATTGATTGGTGCTCTGGTTGCCCATTTCAGTCCGTCAGGAGTGGAAAGAATGGAGCCATTCACAGAGAAACTCTTTTATGGAGTTCTCTGTTTCTTTCTGCTTGACATGGGGCTTGTTGCCGCGCAGCGACTACGCGATCTGCGGCAAACCGGGCCATTTCTTGTCGCTTTTGCCATTGCCGCGCCGATCGTGCATGGCTTCGTTGGGCTGCTGATCGCCAAGCTGCTGGGCCTGCCCCAAGGAGACGCCCTGCTGTTCATGGTGCTCTCCGCCAGCGCCTCCTACATCGCCGTGCCCGCAGCCATGCGGATGACGGTGCCTCAGGCCAATCCGAGCATTTACATCACCTCTGCTTTGGGGCTCACCTTCCCCTTCAATGTGGTGGTGGGTATTCCCCTCTATATGGCACTGGTGCAGCGCTTCATTCCTGCAACTTAAGTTCTTTTTCTTCTCCTCAACACCAATGAAACGCAT
>JAYKHK010000175.1:0-18489 GCA_035284785.1 Cyanobacteriota bacterium
GCTGATTATCAATGGCAGCCCCGGCAGGAGATTCTGCCGGACGGATCGACGCGCTATGTCTACAAACGTCGCAGTGGTGACCCGGATCTCAACGTCACACAATTGCGCCAGTTAATTGAAACGCCACCCACCTTCCACAACGAGCGACAAAACGTGCTCGACCTGTTCAAAACACTGCAAGCTGCCGGCGTGAAAGTGCATCTCTCCCCCACCATCAAAAAGGGAGCCGCTGCAGAGTGGGATCATCGCCTGGCCACCCTGCGCATCCAGCCCCAAATGACGGATCGAGGATCGGTTGATTTTCTGGAGTTGCTCTCCCATGAGGCCATTCATGTGGCGCAGAGCTGCCGGGGCGGCTCGCTGACAGCGAGACCGAAACCATTGGGACTCTCGGCGAGCGACTCCAGCCAAGTGCGACAAAGACTCAATGATCCCATCTATAAAAATACGTCCCAATGGGAAATGTCGCTAGAGAGAGAAGCCTATGGCAGTCAGCATAATTCCGAAAAAGTCAAACAGCTCTTGAAAAGAGAATGCAAATTAGCCGTTAATGTGGCGAATTAGGTCAACGCACTTGCAAGAATAACCCCACTCATTGTCGTACCAGGCAACGAGTTTCATGAAGGTGTCTGTCAAGGCAATACCCGCGCCCGCATCAAAAATTGAGGTGCAGGATTCGCCAAGAAAATCTGTGGACACAACATCATCTTCGGTGTAGGCCAAAACGCCTGCCAACTCCCCATGGGCCGCAGCTTTCATGGCATCTTTCACCTGTTGGTAGGTGGCGGGCCGTTCCAGATTCACGGTGAGGTCGACCACCGAGACATTGGGTGTGGGAACTCTGAACGCCATCCCCGTGAGCTTGCCATTGAGGGCAGGAATCACTCGACCGACGGCTTTGGCGGCGCCGGTGGAGGATGGAATGATGTTTTGAGCCGCCCCACGTCCACCTCGCCAATCTTTGACCGAGGGACCATCAACCGTCTTCTGCGTCGCCGTGGTTGCATGCACGGTGGTCATCAAGCCATTGGCAATGCCAAAGTTGTCATGCAGCACCTTGGCCATCGGGGCCAAACAATTGGTGGTGCAAGAGGCATTCGAAACGATGTCCTGACCGGCGTAAGAGTGATGGTTCACACCCATCACAAACATCGGGGTGTCGTCTTTGGAAGGGGCCGACAGCACAACTTTTTTGGCCCCAGCCAGAATGTGCTTCCTGGCGAGAGCATCCGTCAAGAAAAAGCCGGTTGACTCCAGCACCGTATGGACGCCAGCCTCATCCCAGCGGAGCTGCTCAGGATCGCGCTCGGCAGTGATCCGAATGGGGCGGCCATTGACAACGAGGGCTCCATCTTTGACCTCAACCTGGCCAGAGAAGCGGCCATGGGTGGAGTCGTAACGGAGCATGTAGGCAATGTAGTCAACGTCAATCAAATCATTTATGGCAACCACCTCCACATCGCTAGCAGCGCAGGCACGACGAAACACCAAACGGCCAATGCGGCCAAAGCCATTGATGCCAATTCGGATGGTCATGGAGTGCCGGTCGTTGATGGCGCAGACCAACTTTACGCAAAGGAGGGCGCCTCCCCCGCTGGCGAGGGCTCAAGCAGTTCACCCTCGAGCAGCAGGTTGAAGGCCAGCAACTGTTGATCACTCAGACGCTGGCGACTATTGACGGCGAAGTGTTGCTCCAACGCCTGGCGGGCCCGATCTGTGCTCCAACCCAGCTGAACCAACAGGGCATCACATTGGGCCAACAGCTCAGAGCGCAGCAGGGGCAGGGGCGCGCTTCCAGGCTCACTGCCTGGCGGCAGGGCCTCAAGGGCCCGTTGCAACACCATCAGATCGGCATAGCGGGTGAGCCTGCTGCGATGGGGTTGGCCAAACAGGCGCTGCAGATAGACCCCCTCCTCCTCGCGCCCCCAGCCCAAGTTGCGCAGCAACCGGTCCAGTTGGAGGAGATCCGCACTCCAATCCTCCGGATCGGAGGGGGTCTCGCGAGGCTCCACCTCTCTCTCCCCCCCTCTCTCCGCCACTCCCTCAACCGGCCTAGGCATCCGAGGGGGGGTGGATGGGAGTTGGGCCTTGACCACGGGCGGCGCTGGGGCTTGCGAGATCCGCAAGCGGTGAGTGAGCCGCTCGATGGCCCGATCCTCAGCCTCCTCGGCGCTGGACGCCTCCCCCAGGGCCGATCCCAGGCAGCGCTCGCCCTCAAACGCTTGAGCCACCACAATCCTCTGCTGGCCGTCGGCATGCACGAGGCGAACCCGGAAATTCATCGGTGGATGGCCTGGGTTGCGAAGTTCTGCTTTCTAGGATGGGTTTGGTCGGCTCCATCGGCGAGCGATCTCTTTGCTCGGTTGTGAGGCCAGTCCAGTTATGGAAGCGGAAACGGTTCCCTCCCTATCTCCCCTGATCAGCAGCGCCGATCAGTGGCACGAGTTTTTATTGCTCCTGCCCCTGCTGATCACATTAGAAGCCATTTTATCTGCCGATAATGCCATCGCTCTAGCAGCAATCTCAAGGCGTTTACACAACCAGAGCAAACAACAACAGGCTCTGAATGTGGGGCTTTCTCTAGCGCTTGTTCTTCGGCTGATCCTGATTGCCGCCGCCCGCTGGGTGTTGAATTTCTGGCCGCTGCAACTGGGAGCCTCCCTCTATCTGCTCTGGTTGAGTGGCAAACAACTCCAGAGCACCTGGTTTCCCCCGCGAGCCGCTGAGCCATCCGCTGGATCCGATCCAGACAGCACCGCAACGCCTAACGCCTCTGAGGCCCAAGGCGGCCAGCCGGCAGACTCTTCGCTGCGGCAGGTGATCCTCACACTGGCGCTCACTGATCTGGCTTTCTCACTCGACAGCGTTGCAGCCGCCGTGGCTGTCACAGACAGGCTGGCGATTGTGATGGCTGGGGGTGCGATCGGGGTGCTCTCCCTGCGTCTCACGGCTGGGCTGTTCACCCGATGGCTCGAAATTTTTCCCAAGTTGGAAACGGCCGGTTATGTCGCCGTTGGACTGGTGGGGCTGCGGCTGCTGCTTCGTCTCCTGGCCCCCCAGCTGACACCGCCGGAGTGGCTGCTTCTGGCCTCCGTGGCCATGCTCATGCTCTGGGGCTTTTCCGCCAGGCAGGTGCCTGCTGGCGAAGCCGAGGTGAATCCCTGAGGCGAAGCAATGCACCTTGAACTTCGACTCAGCGGCACCGATCGTTTGCTGGCCAAGTTGGAACTGGCCGATCTGCAGAGCGTCCCCCAACCGGGCGTGTGGATGCAATGGGATTCACAGGCCTACCTCGTGCTGCAGAGACGTCACCGCTACAGGCTGAGGAAGGGCCACTACCAACTTGCCTCGATCGCCCTGGAGGTGAAACAACACAGCCAACCTGCTGACGCCCAATGGTGGAAAGGGCGCTGGGTGATTGGCAACCCACAGTGTCACTTCAATGCCCGCAGCCCTTTGCTGCGATGCGCTGTCCTGCCTGAGGGCCCCTGCTCAACCTGCAGCCATTTCCAACCGGGTTCAGCCTGACCCGGTCGATGTGTCTGGGTAGAGGTACCTATTTTGGGCCATGTGTTGGCATTGCTACCGCCTCTGCCAAGGCCAAACCTGTTGGGTGGAAGAGTCGAGCCTGACTCCCTCGCCATGACGGCTACTGCCCCTCCGGCCTCCAACCCAAGCGTTCCCATCCCCCAGGCCATGCGAGAGCAAGACCGGACCCCATCCCATCCGATCGATGCGCCCACCGCTTTTGCAGCGATTGCCCTGGCAGCGGTGTCTTGGGATGGGGTGCTGAGCATGGCGGGCTCCCGTGCCCTGCGCCACGCCCTGGATTACCGCCACCCCTACTGCGACTACGGGGATGAGGGAATGGTGCAACTGATGGATCAGCTGCTGCGCCAGATGCGCAACAAGGGGGCCCAACACCTCATGGTGGAGGCGGCCGAGGCCCTCACGCCCCGTCAGCGGTCGACGGCCTATGCCGTCGCCGCAGAAATCATGCGCTCCGATGGGCCTCTGCAGGCCGATGAGCGAAACATTCTGGGCAATCTGGCTGGCACCTTGAACCTTCCGGAGGCGGAGACGGAACGGGTGCTCGCCGTGATGGATGTGTTGCACGCAGACGTGTTCAACGACTGAGGGAACAGCCTGGGGCGGTCGCAGCAAGGGGAACAGCCCCGTTGGGGAGACGTCGTGCGCGATGATCAAGGCACCCGTCTCCCTTTCTGATGAGCACCAGCAATCCCCGCGTCTTTTTTGACATCAGCATTGGCGGAGCACCTGCGGGACGGTTGAGCTTCGAACTCTTTGCCGATACGGTGCCAAAAACTGCAGAGAATTTCCGCGCCCTTTGCACGGGGGAGAAGGGTGTGGGCAATAGCGGCAAGGCGTTGAGCTACAAGGGCTCATCGTTTCATCGGATCATTCCTGATTTCATGTGTCAAGGCGGTGATTTCACCGCTGGAAACGGCACGGGGGGCGAGTCGATCTATGGCCAGAAGTTTGCGGATGAAAACTTCACGCTCAAACACGACAAAGCCGGTCTGCTGAGCATGGCCAATGCGGGGCCTAACACCAACGGCTCCCAATTTTTCATCACCACTGCCGTCACCCCCTGGTTGGATGGCAAACATGTGGTGTTTGGCCAACTGCTCGAAGGGTTGGAGGTGTTGCAAGCCATGGAGGCTTGCGGCAGCAACAGCGGCCGACCCAGCGCCGCCGTGGTGATTGCCGATTGCGGCGTGCTGTAAGCCCCTTCCAGGGCAACCGGAGCGACTCTGATGGCCGGGCTTTCGATGGAATCTCCCGAGGAACGGTTTGGGACCTCGGGGGAAGCCTCGATTGACAACCTCACCTCGGGGGTCTACGCCTCGGAGACGATCCGCAGACTGAGCAAGCGGCTGGAGACGTTGCAGGTGGCTGTGTTGGCGGATGAAGAGCGAGAACCCCTGCACCAATTTCGCGTCTGCCTGCGCCGCCTGCGCACCGTGTTGCAACTCTTTGGCCCCGCGCTTCTCCTGCCGAAAGGGGTGAGCGCGGCCAGGCTTGCCCATGTGGCCCGTCGCACCAGCCGCAGCCGCGATCTGGATGTGCTGCGCATCCGCCTGGTCAACGACATTGCTCCGCTGTTGCCCGCTGAGGAACAGAAGCAACTGACCAGCCTCCTCAAGGACCTTCAGCAGGATCGGCGGCAGGCCTTCCTCAGCTTGGAGGAGGCCCTTACGGGCAAGCGCTATCGCAAGCTCCTCTGCCGCCTGAGCCGCTGGTTGCAGGAGCCGCGCTGCAGCACCTTGGGCGCCTTACCGCTGAGACCCTGGGCCTGCGAGTGGTTGGCTCCGATCACAGCTGGGGTGTTTTTGGAGGAGGGCTGGTTTTGCCAAGAGCGCCAAGGCGAGAGTTTGCATCGGTTGCGCAAACGCTTGAAAGCCATGCGCTACGCCATCGAAACGCTCAGGCCGCTCCTCGATCCCCCCCTGCTGGCCTGGCTGGAGAAGCTCAAAACAGCCCAAGACCACCTGGGCGACATTCACGATTTGCAGGTGTTGCAGCAAGCCCTTGACGGGCCGCAGCGCCCGTCAAGGGGAATGCGGCCGCTGCCTGGCTTGCGGGCCAGCCTGGACGACCAACAACAGCAGCACTGGCAGAAGTGGTTGCCCCTGCGGGAGAGCCTGATGGGCCAACGGGCCCAAATCAGCCGAGACATCCTTCTGATTGGCCAACCCTGAGCGGGGCCGTGCTGTCAAAGGCCAAGCAGCTCAACCACTGATCTTGATGGCGGCCGTGCTCAGGCAGAAGGGTTTCCATGCATGCGGCGATGGTGTGCAACGTTTGCAGGGTGGCGGTGATGTTGGGCCCCTTGTTGAGCATCAGCGCTTCCGCCCGGGCACCCATCGCCGCATCGGTGATTTCAGCTCGGGTTGGGGTGCCGTGGCGCACCATTGAATCCAACACCTGGGTGGCCCAGATCGAGGGCACATGGGCAGCGCTGCACAGGTGAAGGATTTCCTCCTGAATTTCCGCCAGGTCTTCCCAGCCGCATTCGATCGCCAAATCCCCACGGGCGATCATCACCCCAAAGGGCGCTCCACGGCGCATGGCCGACAGCAGCAAGCGGGGCAAATTGAGAAAGGCCCGGCGGGTTTCAATCTTGAGCACCAGGGCGCACTGCTCGCGGCCCTGCCGAGCGAGGTGCTGATGCAAAGCGTCCAAATCGGCCGCATCGTGCACAAAGGAGTAGTTGATGATGTCGGCGTGGCTGGCGGCAAACTCCAGATCCTGCAGGTCTTTGGCAGTGAGGGCAGGGAGCGAGAGCACACTCTCAGGCAGGTTGATGCCCCGATCCGCCCGCAATCGCGACCCGCGCGGCCTGGCTTCGCTGATCACCACAACCACCTCCTCAGGGCCCACCGTCTCAATCACGCCACGGATGCGGCCCTCGTCAAACACCACAGGCTCACCCACCCTCAGGCAGGAGAACACCTCCGGGCAGGAGCAGGGGATGGCATCCGCAGCCTCGGTGGGCCCAGCCGTGAGACGCAGCCGATCCCCCACCAGCAACAGCCGCTCCCCCGGGATGGGCGGCAGGGGAGCCACCACCAGAACCCCCTCCCCGCCCTCCTGAACGAAGCGGAGCCCGGCCGTGAAGCGACAGCGCTGCTGGCAGCTCAACCGCAATCCCGCCGGACCCACCTCCATCACCTGCAGCTCCCGAAAACGCCCTGAGCCATCGCGTCCTCGCAGCCGATGGCCCGGCTCCAACTGGGTCCAGCCCCCCTCCAAGATCGGCAGCACGGTGTCCTCCGGGGCTCCACCACCCCCGGAGGCCAGGGACGAGGAGAGGGAGACCGGAACCGCGAGCAGGCGAGCCGGGGAAAGCAGTCGCCCATAGCGATCCCTGCGGGGCCGCCCATCCACCACGCCAGGGGCCTGGGGCAGGGGTCCGGTGCGCAGCTTCGGGCCAGCGAGGTCCATGGCGACCCGGCAGGACCGGCCCGTGGCTTGATTGGCGCGCCTCACCTTGGCGATGCAGCGCTCCCAAATGGCTGGATCATCGTGGGCGCAATTGATGCGAGCGATGCCCATGCCCGCTTCCACCAGCTCGGCGATCAAGGTGGGATGTTCGGCCGCCTCGGCGGGCAGGGTGACCATGATCACCCTGGATCCGAGCTGGGCTGAGGGACCAAACAGGGCCTGACTGCGGCTCCGCTGCAGCTCCAGGCTCTGGCGATGGCTGGGGCCGCCGGGCAGGGGCAGGGCCTGCGGCGCTTGACCCTCCAACTGCTCCAGCACACGGATCACAGCCCCCAGGGAGGCGGCGAGATGGCCATCACAGCCCTCCAGTGAGCTCAGGCCCCGCTCCCGCAAGGAGGTGACCAAGCCGGGGTGGTTGCTGCGATGGAAGGCGATGAAATGGAGCAGGTTGCAGGCACTCAGCCTGTAGGCGGGAGCAATGGAGGCGAGGGTGTGGGCCTCTTGACGTTCCATGGCCACCAGGTCGTCCTGGAGCCGCCGCAGCTCGGCCAGCAGAGACACGGGCGGGATGGGGGTGCTCCGTGATTGTCGGCCCCCGCGCTGGGGAATGGGTTAAGGATGGGGAAAGGGGGATGGAGGGGAGGCCTCGACCGCCGCCGGCAACGGCTTGGGGCGGTTGGAAGCCACCAAACCGGGAGCCCCCTGGAGCCGGCGGCGCAAACGATCCGACAGGTCCTCCCCGAGCAGGGTGAGGGCGGCATAGACCACCAGCAAGGCCAGGAGTTGATCCCAGGCGAAGGCGGTGAGACTTTCCAACAACTGGCTGCCCAACCCCGTGGCCCCCACCAGGCCCACCACCACGGTCTCCCGCAGCATCACATCCGCCCGGTAGGCGCCGTAGGCCAGATAGGAGCGGGCCACAGCGCTGAAGGGTCCGTAGAGCAGGCTCAGGCGCGGGCCACTGCCCATCAGCAGCAGGGCCTGGTGCGGACCCGATGGGGCCTCCTCCAGGCTCTCCAACAGGAGGCGGCCGAGGATGCCCAGGTTGTGGACGCCAAGGGCGAGGGCGGCCGTGAGCAGGCCGGGTTGCAGCACAAACAGCAGCAGCAGGGCCGTCAGCGGCGGGGGCCAGAGGCGAGCCAGGGCCCAGGCCAAGCGCAGCAGGGCCTGGGCCCAAGGCCAAGGGGCCAACAACAGCAGCAACAGGGGAGCCAGGCCCACCGCCAAGGCAGCGGCCAGAACGGTCAACACCAGGGTGTTGGCGATCAGAGAGGGCCAGGGCAGCGCAAGCGTCTGCCGCCAATCGGCAGCTGCCAGGGGGGGCAGGGGTTGGAAGGTGGTGAGGTCGGCCGGGTGGACGCCCAGGGCCCGACCCACAACCCAACAGAGGGGCAGCAAGGCGAGCAAGAGCAGAAGCAATTCCCTGCCGCCGGCCTCCAGGCGACGCCCCTGCGCCAGCTTGGGCGCGGCCAAGCTGAGCCGCCTGGGGGCCAACCAACGGCGGCGCAACAAGGCCAGGCCTTGCTCCAACAGGAGCATGGCGGCAAAAAGCAGCCAAAGCCCGCTCCAAAGCTCCTGAAACGCCAGCGACTGGAGCGTGAGGCGAAGTTCGGTGCCCAAGCCGCCCAGGCCAAAGACGCCAAGCAGGGTGGCGCTGCGCAGGGCACACTCGAGCCGGTAACCGCCGTAGCTCAACAGGCTGGGCAACAGGGGGGGGCCGAGGGCGGTGAGCAGGGCGGCCGGGGCGGGAACCCCCGCGCAGCGCAAGGCTTCCAGGCGGGAGGTGTCCAAGCCATCCAGCTGATCCGCCACCACGCGAGCCACCAGGGCGCTGTAGGGAATGGCGATGGCCGCCACCGCCACCACGGGACGCAGACCCAACACCTGCAGCAACAGCAGGCCCCAAAGCAACTCATGGATGGAGCGGGGCAGGGCAAGCAGGCGCCGCAGCCCTTGCGCCGGCCAACGGTGACCGGTGGTCTCCTGCCAGAGGGTGCAAGAGCTGGCCAAACCGAGGAGCAGCCCACCCACCAAGCTGGCGGCCCAGCCCAGCAGGGCCATGGCCGCGGTGATGGCCAGGCCGGAGAGGGCAGAGCGCCACACCAGCGGCTCCAGCGAGGGTTGCACCGCCGCCAGCAGAAAACGCCCAATCAGGTCGAAGCCACCCCCGTGCACTTGGCTGGGCAGCAAGATCGCCACAGGCACAAGCACCAGGGAGGGCAGCAGCAGGAGCAGCGAGGGGGCTGGCGATCGCTCAGCCATGGCTCACGGCCGCGTCGGCGCCGCCGTAGAGCTCCCGCAGGTGCTCCTCCTGGAGGGCTGAAGCCGGCAGGTCAAAGCAAAGATGCCCGTGACGCAGGCCGATTCCGCGATCAAAGCCCTTCAAGAGATCGGGGCGATGCAGGCTGAGCAAAAAGGCCCTCGGCGCCTGGCCGAAGCGCAAGAGCAGCTCCAACACCTCCTGCGAGCGGCGGGGATCGAGACTGGCCAGGGGTTCATCGAGGAGCCAAAGCGAGGCCTCCTGCCTGAGCAGGCGGGCGATCGCCACCCGCTGCCGCTGGCCCCCGGAGAGCGCAGCGACAGGGCGCGCCAGCAGCTGGGGCTCCAGATCCACCCGGGCCAAGGCCTCAAGGTTGGCTTGGGTGTCGAGGGGCACCAGCAGGTTGAGCCAGGCCCTGGGCCAAGGCCAGTGGGCCAGCCGCGCGCTGTTGAGATTTTGTTGAACCGTGAGCTCTTCGATCAGGCGCAGATCCTGCCAAAGGGTGCCGATGCCCGCCTGCTGGCGCCGCCTCAGACGGCGTGAGCGCTCCGGCGGGCGGCCGTTCCACAACAGCCGTCCCCGATCGGGGGCGAGCCCGCCATTGGCCACCGCGAGCAAGGTGCTTTTGCCGGCGCCACTGGGGCCGAGGAGGGCCACCCGCTCCCCGGGCCAGAGCTGAAGGCTGATGTTCTCCAGCCGGGGACCATCCTGACCCCGCACCGTGACGTTCTCCAGCTCCAGCAGGGGCTCCATGGGAAGGGATCAACGGATCAAGCCCACTTGGCGACCCACCTCTTCAATGCGCTTGTAATCCTGCGGACGGGCCGTGGTGAACTGCTGGGCGCCAAAGAGCTCAAGGACGGTTTTTTGATCCGGATCGCTCTGGCGCCAGCTGAGGATGGCCTGTTGCAAGCGTTTGGTGAAGCCGGCGCCAAAGCGGCTGTCCAGATTGGGCTGGGCAAGCCAGTGGTAGTCGGGATAGCCGGGGGTTTTCCAGAGCAGAAACACCTTGCTGCGGTTGGCCTTGCCACTGCGCAAGCTCGCACGCCACACCTGCTCGTTGACCACACCGGCCTGGTAGGCGCCGCTCTGCACGAGGGCGATGGTGGCATCGTGGCTGCCGCTGAAGCCTGGCGCCCCACCGGCGAAATCGCTGAGCTTCACCCCCGCCTGGGCCAAAAACCATTGGGGCATCAGGCGGCCTGAGGTGGAGCTCTCCGAGCCGAAGGTGAAGCGCTTGCCCTTGAGGGCGGTCAACCCCTTTTGCGGCACGAAGGGCTTCAAGCCACTGCCGGCGTTGGCGATGAACACGCTGCGGAAGGAGGCGTCGATGTCGCGCTGGGCCAACACCTTGGCGCCTGGTTTCTGCAGGCGCGCCTGCACGCCGGTGAGCCCGCCAAACCAAACCACATCCAGATCACCCGTGCGAAAGGCGCTCACAGCGGCGGGGTAATCCACCATGGGGACGTAGCGGACCGGCACGCCAAGCTGCTTGGCGAGCACCTTGGCCACGAGGGGATAGAGACGATTGAGCTTTTCTGGATTTTGATCCGGTATCGCACTGAGCCGAAGGGTGGGTGTGGCGGCGGCGGCGGCAGGAGTGGCGCCCGGCCCCAGGGGAGAGACGGCGGGCAGGAGCGAAGAGATTCCCACCGCGAAAAGGAAAGGAAACAACCGTCTGCGTTGCACGGAGATCCCCCCGAGATGGCCATCTGGCATTGAAACAGATCACAGCGAGTCGGCCATCGCATGGCCCGCCTGGCCACGCACCCCGATGGCAGGCTTGGAGATCAAGGCCCTTGCCCATGCCCACCACGCTCGCCATTGAGGCGTTCCTGCAGGCCCATGGCGTGCTCATCGATGTGCGCACCCCGGCTGAATTTGCGCAGGGCCACCTGCCCGGAGCCCGCAACCTGCCCCTGTTCAGCGATGACGAGCGGGCCGAGGTGGGCACGCTGTACAAGCACTCCGGCCGGCAGGCGGCCGTGCAGCGAGGGCTCGCCCTGGTGGGGCCCCGCCTGGCCCAGCTGGCGGAGGCGCTGCTCGCTGCCCACAACCAGGGCGCAGAGTGGCCGCTGCGGGTGCATTGCTGGCGCGGGGGACTGCGTTCCGCCAGCGTGGCCTGGCTGGCCTCGACCATGGATCTGCCGGTGGTGCTCCTGGAGGGGGGCTACAAGGCTTATCGGCGCTGGGTGTTGGCGTTGCTGGAGACGCCCTGGCCGCTGCGCCTGTTGGGGGGGCGAACGGGCGCTGGAAAAACGGAGCTGCTCGCGGCGCTGGCCGGCAAAGGCGTGGCGGTGGTGGATCTGGAGGGGTTGGCCCACCATCGGGGCAGCAGCTTTGGCGGCCTGGGCCTGCCGCCCCAACCCAGCAGCGAGCAGTTTGAAAACCTTCTCGCCCAGGCGCTGGATGGCCTCAGAGGAGCGGAGCAGATCTGGCTGGAGGCGGAGAGCGCCCAGGTGGGGCGCTGCCGCATCCCGGCGGGGCTGTGGCGGCAGATGAAGGCGGCCCCGCTGTTGGAGGTGCGCCGGCCCGTGCCAGAGCGGCTGCGGCATCTGGTGGCGATCTATGGCGATCAAGACCCGAACGCCCTGGTGGAAGCCACCCAGCGCATCAGCAAACGGCTCGGCCCCCAACGCACCGCGGCGGCGGTGGAGGCCATTCGCCAGGGCGAGATGGCCCAGGCCTGCGCCCAGATGCTCGACTACTACGACCGCTGCTACGACGCCGACACCGCTGCCCACCGGGCCACGGCGGTGGATCTGGGGGAGCGCTCGCCCGAGGAGAGCGCTGAACTGCTGCTGCGGGAGGGCCTTGTGCGGGCCGCCAGCCGTTAGGGGCGGGCCCGCAGCCGGGCGATCACGCTGGCCTGGCGGAAGCCTGCGGCATGGAGCGCCTGGAGAGCCGCCGCGGCTTGCTCCTGGGGAATGGCGGCCAACAGGGGGCCGCAGGTTTGGGGATCGATCAACAGGGCTTCCATGGCGGCCGAAACGGGGGAGCGCAGGCGCACCTCCCCCTGCAGCAGAGCGAGGGCCTCGGCGTTGGCGGGAGCGAGGCTGCTGGCGTAGCCCCGGGCCAAGAGCGCGAGGGCGCCAGGAAAGGCAGGAATGGCTTCCCCATCGAGCTCCACCACCCAGCCCGCGCCTGAAGATGGCCCAGCGAGCATCTCGCCGAGGTGGCCGAGCAAGCCAAAGCCCGTCACATCCGTGCAGGCGTGGCAGCCATGGGCGGCGAGGAGCGCCACCAAGGGCGCTTGGCTGCGTTGCATCTCGGCCAAGGCCTGATCGATCCACTCCGGCCGGGCGGCGCCAGCCATGGCGGCCGCAAACAACACGCCACTGCCGAGCGGTCGGCTGAGCAACAGGGCATCGCCAGGGCGCAAGGGGCCCTTGGCCCAGTGGCGCCCGGCGGGCGCCAAGCCGTTCACGGTGAGGGTCAGGCCCAGCCCAGCCCCATCGCGCCCCTCCAGGGTGTGACCCCCGAGCAGCGGCGCCCCGAGCGGATCGAGCACCGAGCGCACCCCCGCGAGGGTCTGCAACAGGAGCTCCTCCTGCAGCGGCGCCGCAGCCGCAGGCAGGGTCACCACCGCCTGGACGCTGTCGACGCTGGCGCCGCTGGCCCAGAGATCGCTGCAGGCATGGAGCGTCGTGAGGCGGCCGTTGAGCCAGGGGTCGGCGACGAGGGCCGGGAAGCCATCCACGCTTTGCAGCAAGCGTTCGCCGGTGGGCAGCTCCCGCAACAGCGGCGCGTCCTCAGGCTCCGGCTGCGGGGCGCCAGCTGGATCGGCGAGGCGGGCCAGGGCGGCGCGGAGCGGGCGGGCCGGAAGCTTGGCGGCGCAACCCCGGCAGGCCATGGGTGGAGCAGCCGCCATGGGCGAGAGGTCGGCGAAGCCAGCCATGAAGCGCCGATCCAAGTGGTGCTTCCAGTGCCAGAGCCAGGCGGCCGGGCCCAGGGCCCAGGGCCCCCAGAAGAGCAGCGCCCTGGGCTGCCCCCCCTGGAACCCGCCATCACCGAGCAGCTGCAAGGCCCAACGCTGGGGACGCCAGGGCCGCAGGGGGCGAGCCGCCAGGCTGCGGCGCAGATTGGCGGCGAGCACGGGCGCCGCCCGCACCGCCCACACCCCGGAGGGGGGGCGCGGATGGCAGACGATCAAGCCGCAATCGCCCGCGGCAAAGAGGCCGGGGTGGTGGAGCACCTGCAGGGTGGGCTCGGTGAGCACGCGACCCGTGGCGGAATCGACGGGGAGGCCGGCTGCGGCCAGCCAGCCGGGGGCGTGGCTGCCACAACAGGCCAACTCCGCCGGCTGCTCGGCCCCCACCTGACGATGGATGGGGATGGCTGCCTCGCTGAGCAGGCGCTCCGCCAGGCGATTGGCCGCCGGCGATCCCAAATGGAGCTGCTCCCCCCGCAGCAGCAGCTGGGGCCGCAGGCCGCGCGAGCGCAGGGCGAGGGCCACCTCCAGCGCCGAGGCCCCGCCGCCGCGCAGGCGGGGCTCGGCGGCGGGGCCAGCCTCGGCCCACCGCAGGAGCGGCTCAAGCGGTTTGACCGCCATCTCGCCAGGGGCCGCCGGGGTGATGGCGCCCACATCCAAACTGAGCCGGTCAAAGCCCAAGGGCGGCCGCCCCTCCAGCTGGAGCAGGCGGGCAGCGGGGTCGAGGCCGAGGATCTCGGCCTGGAGAAAGGCCACATCGGCGAGGCTGCAGAGGCGGCGCAGGTCGATGCGGCAGTCCTCAGGCCCGCAGAGGCCCGCGAGCACGGCCGGCACCAGACCCGAGTAGCAGAGCGTGCTGTGGCGGCTCACCAGGGAGATGCGGGTGGCGGGCGGTCGCTGGCGGGGATGCATGAGCCAGCGACGCAGCAGCAGGGCATGGCTGTGGCCGCCACCAGCGAGCACCAGGTGGTGTTGCCAGGGGGCGGACTCCAAGCGGGGGGCTCAACGAGGCTTCAACATTCAATATGGGGCGGCGTTCCGTCCCTGTTTTGAGCTCCGTTCCCCTGCTGGCCCGTCCGCTGGCCCAAATGGATCACTGGCGTCGTCAATTGACGGTGCCCCAGTTCACGGTGGTGACGGGGGTGCTGGTGATCCTGGTTGGCACAGTGATCCTCGCCTCGCCAGCCTGCTCCAGCGATTCGGTGGGGCTGTGGGAGGCCCTGTTCACGGTCACCTCGGCGATCACGGTGACGGGCCTCTCGATCATTGATATCGGCAAGGAGCTCACCTTTCTCGGCCAGGTGGTGTTGGCGGGGTTGATCGTCACCGGCGGGCTGGGATTGATGGCGATCACCACCTTTTTGCAGGGCTTTGTGCAGGGTCGCTCCGGCTTGCGCCATCGGCTCGATCGGGGCCGGGCGCTGGATGAATTTGGCGTGGGGGGGATCGGCCCCACGTTCAACTCGATCCTGCTCACGGCGGCGGTGATCATGGCTTTGGGCACGCTGATTCTCTATTGCTTTGGCTTCACCAACATCGAGAACCAGGGAGCCAGGCTGTGGGCGTCGCTGTTTCATTGCATCAGTGCGTACAACAATGCGGGCTTTGGCCTGTTCAGCGACAACCTGGTGGGCTATCGCTCCCAGCCGGTGGTGAATGGGGTGATCGGCGGCTTGATCGTGATCGGCGGCATCGGCTGGCGGGTCACCAATGATCTATGGACGAAACGCTTTCGCCTGAACCGCCTGCGCAACCTGAGCCTGCACACTCGCCTGGTGCTGCGGAGCACGGCTCTGTTGATCATCGTGGGGGCCTTGGGCCTGCTGTTCACCGAACAATTCGCCCCGGATGGAGTGATCAGCAACCTCTCGCTGTGGGACAAGCTGCAGGTGACGATCTTTCAATCGATCACCACCCGCACGGCGGGCTTCAACACGGTGCCCCTCTCGCTGGAGACGCTCTCGGATGCGGGGTTGCTGTTGATGATCGGCTTGATGTTCATCGGCGCCAGCCCGGGGGGCACCGGCGGTGGCATCAAGACCACCACCTTTGCCCTGCTGCTGGGGGCAACCCGCTCGACGCTGGACAACCGCAAGGAGGTGGTGATTCGCAAGCGGCGCGTGGCGCCGGAGCTGATCTTGAAGGCGATCGGGGTGACGGTGGCCTCCGGTCTGTTCGTGGTGGCGATGACGCTGCTGTTGGGGCTGGGGCCCACCGCGGGCGGTGAGGAGACGGTGGCGGGCAGCTTTAGTTTTCTTGAGAAGTTTTTCACCTGCATGTCGGCCTTTTGCACCGTGGGCCTGGATGTGGGGGTGACAAGCCAGCTCAACCGCTGGGGCCAGCTGGTGTTGATCGTGGGGATGTTTGTGGGGCGGCTGGGCATTTTGTTGCTGCTCTCCGCGCTCTATGGCCGCAGCAGCGCCAAGCGGGTGGGGTATCCGGAGGAGGAGGTGTATCTCTGAGCCAGGCGCCAACCGACAGTCCTGCCGATCTGGCCAAATCAGGGGCGTTCAGCCCGGCCCGGGCCAAGGGAAGGGGGCCATCGACAGAACAGTCTCGTGATCTAGGGGGTGCGCCCGTCGATCAGCAGGAGCTGGGCAGCGGTGATGGAGGTGGCAGCGAGCAGGGCCAGGCTGAAGGAGAGGGGGATCGAGAGATGGGGCAGGGCCAGCGCCAGGAAAAAGCAGAAGACCACGATGGAGTAGACGCCCCTGAGCATGCCGCCGAGCAGGAGCGTGGCTTTGCTGAAGCCTTCGCAGCGATGGGCAAACGTGGCGAGCACGCTGCCGAGGACGGGGAAGCCCGCCAACAGCCCGCTCCAGGCGGAGCCCACCATGGTGGCGAGCCCGGTGACGGCAATGGTGAGGGCGGCTCCGGCGAGCATGCGGCAAGCGAGCTCCGAACGGCTGAGCACCCTTGGCGGCAAGGGGGCAAGCCGAGACGCCATGCCTGCCATGGCTGGAGGGAAGAACCGCGGCGCGGCAGTCAGCGCGGTGAGGGCGAGGCCAAAGGCCAGCGGCGGGAAGGCGGGCAGGGCGGAGAGCGCCACCGCCGCGCCGCCCCAAGCCAGCCAAGCCAACAGCAGGCAGGGCAGCCAGGGCTGACGCTGGGCGGCGTGGGCATAGGTGCAACTGAAGGCCACGAAAGCGAGCACGGCCGAGAGGGTGGCTACCGCGGCTTTGGCGGCAAAGGGCGGGCCCTGTTCGATGGCGAGGAACAACAAAACCGGGCCGGTGACCAGCGGCAACCCAGCCAGCCAGCCGCCAAGGGCAGGGCCCCAGCGCTGGCTGGCAAGCGTGATCAGCAGCAGGAAGCTGGGGACGAGAAGGAGCTTGAGCAGAAGGAGAGGTGTCAACGAAGACAGCCCCATAGAAGGCGCTGCTCAAACGTTGTGTAGAAAGTCCATTTTCTCAGCCAGATCTCGCATGGCAACAAACCATTGATCACCACCAACCTTGGCCATCACGGATCGATACTTACAGATTTTTCGATTGTTTGCCGTGGCGATGAGTTGATCAATATCGGTCAATGTGGGATCCCACTGAGCGAGAAAAATGGGGGAAAAATCCGGTGATATCTTTAAACCGATCATGAACAAGTCAAACGAAGTCCAATTCACCCAGAATCGGTAAGAGGTAAATGCTGAATTCAGATCACATGCTCGGATGAAGTCACGCACCTTAAGATTCTGATAGTAGTCCCAACCCTGGTCAACTGTGAGAGGCGAATGCCATGGAGAAGTTCTGGTCGTTCCATGCTCAGGACGGCCCGTGGTGGCACAAGTCAAAGTAATGAGTCCTCCAGGGCGACAGACCCTGATCATGTTGCTTATAGTTTCTTTCCAGTAGGGGTTATGTTCCATGGCTTCGCAAGAGATCACCTGATCAAACGACCCATCCTCTGCATTGAAATCTTGTCCTTGACAAACAACGTCAACATCTTTTCCTGGCGCGACATCAATACCTGTGTAGTCACAATTAGAAAAAAAATCACGCACAGTTCCATTAATATTGAGCGAGCCGACCTCTAAAACCTTGACATCCCTAAAGAAACCCGGAAGTCGAGAAGCAACAGCCTGCACAAAGTCCCGTTGGCTCTGGTGTGCCATTGTGCGCAAGAACTACATAAACATGCAAATCCTAGCATGGCCCATCAATATTCATTTGTGTGAAATAAAAACAGGACAAAATCTCGACTGTACCGGCTTGAATCTCATGATTTAACGTCTTGAACGGAAGAGAAGGATAACTCTGAGCGTTGCCCACCAAGAGCAGAGGTTTGCCAGACGTTCTGAGATTGACAGGTTGGGGACACCATATCTAGAGGGAAACGAACAGCCCGGCAATGGTGATTGGAAGGCTGAGCGGCGACACGGGCGGCAATTGGCGTGATGGGTCAATCGGAGGGGAAGACGCCCAGGCTGGAGGAAGCGTCAATAGGCCGTCCAGCCGCCGTCGGTGGCCAGGAGCGCGCCGGTGAGGTTGGAGGCCTCGGCCGAGAGGAGGAAAAGGATGATGGCGGCCTGCTCTTCCACGGTGGCCATGCGGTGTTGGGAATCGGAGGCCATGAGCAGGCTCATGGTTTTGAGCATAGCGGTGGGGCTGCTGGGGCCTGAGCTTTGCAGCTCTTTGACGAAGGCGTAGGCGCGGTCGGTCATGGGGGTGGTCGTGGCGGCCATGTTCACCGAGTTGATGCGGATGCCATGGGGGGCGTAGTCGAGGGCGGCTTGGCGGGTGAGGCCGCTCACGGCGTGTTTGCTGGCCACATAGGCGGGGTTACCGCCCAGACCGGTGAGCGCGGCGATGGAGCCGATGTTCACGATGGCGCCACCCCTGCCCTGGAGCACCATCTGGCGCAATTCAGCCCGCATCGATTTGAACAGGCCTGTGGTGTTGGTGGCCAACACGGCCTCCCAGTAGGCATCGCTTGCCTGGTGGATGGGATTGGGCAGGAGCTGGCGCTGCCCCTGAACATCGAGCGGTTGGCCCGGATCGCCGCCATCCATCACCCCAGCCGCATTGAGGGCCAGATCCAGGCCACCAAACAGCCGCACCGCTTCCGCCACGGCGTGATCACACAGCTCAGAATCCACCACCGAGCCAGGAATGGCGATCGCCGCATGGCCTGCCTCTGTGAGGCGGGCGATCGTGTGCCTCAGCTCCGCCTCCTTGCGATCGACCCCCACCAGGTTGGCCCCCTCCCGCGCCGCGCGAAGGGCCGTGGCGGCGCCAATCCCCGTCGCCGCGCCGGTGATGAGCAGCGTTTGGCCCTGAAAGCGGTTGGGGGTGAAGGTGTTGGGATCGATTGGGGCGATGTCCGGCATGGGTGG
>JAYKHK010000176.1:0-23490 GCA_035284785.1 Cyanobacteriota bacterium
GCATCGGCATGGTGTTTCAAAAGCCGAATCCGTTTCCGAAGAGCATTTATGAAAATATTGCCTTTGGCGCCCGCATCAATGGCTACAAAGGCGATATGGATGAGCTGGTGGAAAGGTCGTTGCGCAAAGCGGCCGTCTGGGATGAATGCAAAGATAAATTGAAAGAAAGTGGCCTTTCACTCTCCGGCGGCCAGCAACAGCGCCTCTGCATCGCTCGGGCCATCGCCACCGAGCCTGAGGTGATCCTGATGGACGAACCCTGCTCGGCATTGGATCCCATCTCCACTCTCAAAATTGAGGAGACCATGCACGATCTCAAGCGCAGCTACACGATCGTGATCGTCACGCACAACATGCAACAGGCTGTCCGCGTTGCCGATATGACAGCCTTTTTTAATGCTGAAGCAGTCGAGGGTGGTTCCGGAAAAATTGGCTACCTCGTGGAGTTCAGCGCCACCGAGAAGATTTTCAACGCCCCCTCCCAACAAACCACACTGGATTACGTCAGCGGCAGGTTTGGCTAGGCCACCACTTGCAGCTCTCAGCTGCTGAGGGCAAAAAATAACCGGCCTTTCGGCCGGTTGAGACGGAGAGGGAGGGATTCGAACCCTCGATAGAGTTACCCCTATACAGCATTTCCAGTGCTGCGCCTTCGACCACTCGGCCACCTCTCCAGCGGCTTGAATTGTCAGATGGCAATGTAGCAGAATGCATCCCGCTCCCACTCGCCGATGACGCGCACCTATCCGGTCACCGTCCACTGGCGCCAAACCGGGCAGGTCATCCGCCACAACGTGCCGGAGGGGGAGTACATCCTGCGCAGCTTTGAAGCGCAGGGGGATTCGCTTCCCTTCAGCTGCCGACAGGGCTGTTGCACGGCCTGTGCCGTGCGCGTGATGGCCGGCCAGATCGACCATCGGGAAGCCCTGGGGCTCTCTCAAGAGTTGCGCCAACAGGGTTATGGCCTGCTCTGCGTGGCCCGAGCCATCGCCCCGTTGGAGGTGGAAACCCAAGATGAGGATGAGGTGTACGAGCTCCAGTTCGGTCGCCACTTCAGCCGGGGCCGCGTGCGCGCCGGCCTCCCCCTTGATGAGGATTGACCATGGACCCTGTCTCTGCCCACCCCACGCTCTCCGGTTCGGATGCGGCCTTGCAAGCGAGTGGCCTGCCCCCAGCTCGCGTGGAGCAATTGCTGGAGGTGGCCCGCGCTGCGGCGCAGGCTGGGGCGCGGCCGTTGCGGGAGCTGTTCGGCAGTCTGGAGGGGGTGAGGGAGAAGGGGGCGGCGGGCAACCTGGTGACGGAAGCGGATCTGGCGGCGGAGGCGGCAGTGCTTGAGGTGTTGCGGGAGGCCACCCCCACCTTTGCCGTTCTGGCGGAGGAGAGCGGGCGCCGCAACGGTGAGGGCCCCCTCGAATGGTGTGTGGATCCCCTGGATGGCACCACGAACTACGCCCATGGCTTTCCGGTGTTCGGCACCTCGGTGGGCCTCCTCTGCCATGGCCAACCGCTGCTTGGCGCCCTGGCCTTGCCAGCAGTAGACCAGCTGTTTTGGGCGGCTCCTGGTTTGGGCTCCTGGTGCAATGACAAGCGCCTGCGCGTGAGCGATTGCCAGCGCCTCAGCGATGCCCTGCTGGCCACAGGCTTCGCCTACGACCGCATCAGCCGGCGCGACAACAATTACGCCGAATTCGCCTGGTTCACCCATCGCAGCCATGGCGTGCGTCGCGCCGGCGCGGCGGCGGTGGATCTGGCCTTTGTGGCCTCTGGATCGATTGATGGCTATTGGGAGCGGGGCCTCGCCCCCTGGGATCTGGCCGCTGGCGTGGTGCTCGTGGAGCAGGCGGGTGGGGTGGTGAGCGGCTATCGGGGGGAAGGCCTCGATCTGAACGGCGGCCGGGTGTTGGCCTGTGCGCCCGGCTTGCAGGCCGCCATGGTGGCGGCCCTGCAGGCCTGCCAGCCCCTGGCGGGGGCCAGCTACGGCGCGCCAGAGCTCGATCAGCCGTAAGCGGGCCAGAGGCCCGACCCTCCCCCGCAGGTCTCTCCATAGGATCCGCACCAGTTCCTCCTCCCCCTGCATGGCCCTGCAACCTGCCGCCGGCGCCCGGGATCTCAACCCCCGAGAGGTGGAAAACCAACGCTGGCTCTGTGAACAGCTGGCCCGGGTGTATCGCCGCTGGGGCTACCAGGAGGTGGCCCCCCCCAGCATTGAGCGGCTCGACACCCTGGAAGCCGGTGGCGCCATTGCCGAGCGGGAGGTGGTGCGGCTCGTGGCCGACGCACCCCTCGGCTTGAGACCAGAGCTCACGGCGTCCATCGCCCGGGCTGCCAGCACCCGCATGGTCCACCGGCCTCGCCCCTTGCGCCTGTGGGCCAGTGGCACCACCTTCCGCGCCTTTCTCGGCGAGGGGGGTGATCTGCGCATCAGCGAAACCCTGCAGAGCGGTGTGGAGCTCCTCGGCGAGCCCTCCGATGCCGCCGAGATGGAGCTGATGCACCTCCTGCTCACGGCCGTGGCCAGCCTGGGTCTCCAACCCGAGCACCAGCCCTCCCTGCTGGTGGGACACCACGGCTTGCTGGGCGCCCTGTTGGAGGTGGTGCCCGAAGCCTTGCGCCACCAGGCGCGGGAGAGGCTCACGGAGTTTGATTGCCTTGGCCTGGATGCCCTGCCCATCGCCGAGCCAGCCCGCGCGCGCCTGAAGTCCCTGCTTCAGCTGCGGGGAGAACCGCAACAGGTCTTGCGACAACTGGAGGAGTGGCTCGGTCCGTTGCCCCTGCTCAGCCGCCTTGAAGCCTTGCTGGCGAGCGTGGAGCCCTTGGCCAGCCAAGGCGGCGTGCGCCTGCAGCTGGATCCCACGTTTCAGCCCCACTTCGACCTGTACGACGGCCTGGTGTTCAAGCTGGTCTGCCAGGGAGAGGAGGCACCTGTGGCCATTGCCAGTGGCGGCCGCTACGACCGCCTGGTGGGCCGCTTCTGCGACGACGCCGCCCTGGCTGCGGGCACGGGCTTTGGCTTTTCGATTCCGGCGCTGCAGGAGTTGTTCGCCGCCGAGGCGGCAAGCTCCTCCCGGGTGGGCCCCTGGTTGGTGGCCGCCGCGGATGCCCAGCTGCTCCCCAGCGCGCTGGCGCGGATGGCGGCGCTCCATGGGGAGGGGGAGGCCGCCGAACTCTGCCCCCAGGCCTGCGCGAACGAAGACGAGGCCCAACGCCGGGCCGCCGAGCGGGGCTGCCGCGGGGTGATCTGGTTGGCTTGAATCCCTAGGATTCGCCCTGCTCGAAGCGTTGTTGCCATGCCCCACACAATCCTCACGGATGTTTGCGAAGGGGTGTCGGATTGCGTCGATGCCTGCCCCGTGGCCTGCATCCATCCCGGCGAGGGGGCCAATGCCAAGGGCACGGTGTTTTTCTGGATCGATTTTGAAACCTGCATCGACTGTGGCATCTGCCTGCAGGTGTGCCCGGTCCAGGGAGCCATCGTGCCCGAGGAGAAACCCGCGCTCCAGCGACAACCCTGATCGAGCTGCCCCCATCCCGCCAGCGGCGGTGCGGTCAACCCCCCTCTCTGGCGCTTGAGGAGCGGCGGGGCTCGCCCCTAGCGTGGGGCTGCGCTTTTTGTTTGCGATGACGGTTCTGGAAGAAGGCCAAATTCAGATCCATACAGAAAACATCTTCCCGATCATCAAGAAGGCGGTCTACTCAGGCCATGAGGTTTTCTTGCGTGAATTGGTGAGCAACGGCGTGGATGCCATCAATAAACGCCGCATGGCCGCCTTGGCAGGCGATTGCTCGGAGGGAGAGGCTGGACGCATCAGCATCCGCGTGGATCGAGAAGCAAAAACGCTCACCATCAGCGACAACGGCATCGGCATGACGGCCGAGGAGGTGAAGCGCTACATCAACCAGGTGGCCTTCTCCAGCGCAGAAGAATTCCTCACCAAATACAAATCAGATGGTGACGCCATCATCGGCCATTTTGGTCTGGGGTTTTATTCCAGCTTCATGGTGGCTTCCCATGTGGAGATCGTCAGCCTCAGCGCGCGCCCGGGCTCGGAAGCCGTGCGCTGGAGCTGCGATGGCTCCCCCAATTTCAGCCTCTCCGCCGCTGAGCGCTCCACAGCGGGCACCGACGTGATCCTGCAGTTGATGGAGGAGGAGCTGGAATATCTCGAACCCTCCAGGCTGCGCAATCTGATCACCACCTACTGCGACTTTCTGCCGGTTGAAGTGCAGCTGGAAGGGGAAACCATCAACAAGATGGAAGCGCCTTGGCGGCGCAGTGCCAGGGATCTCACCGATAAAGACTATATCGACTTCTACAACTACCTCTACCCATTTCAGGGAGATCCCCTGCTTTGGGTGCATCTGAATACCGACTACCCCTACAGCCTGCAAGGCATCCTCTATTTCCCCAAAATCTCAGGCAGGGCCGATTGGGAAAAGGGAGAGATTCGTCTGTATTGCAACCAGGTGTTTGTCAGCGATTCGATCAAGGAGGTTGTGCCCCGCTATCTCCTGCCCCTCAGAGGCGTGCTCGATTCACCCGACATTCCTCTCAACGTCAGCCGTAGCGCCTTGCAAACCGATCGACGGGTGCGCTCGATCGGTGCCTTCGTGGCGCGCAAAGTGGGTGACCGCCTCAAAGATCTCCATCAAGAGAACCCCGCGCGCTACGCCGAAATTTGGGAGTCGGTGGCACCCTTCATCAAAATCGGCGCGATGGAAGATGAGAAGTTTGCCGATCAGGTGGAGGCCTCGATTCTTTTTGGCACCACGGCTGCCCCCCCAGCGGCCTCCGAGCAGGAGCAGCCAGCCAACGACCCCATCGTGACGCCAGAGGGGCAGTTCACCACCCTGGCGGGCTACCGCTCCAGGCTGCCGGAAGCGGCGGCCACCCGCATTCTCTATTGCACAGACGAGGCGGGCCAGGCTGGAGCCCTGGCGCTCTGGAAGGGCCAGGGGGCCGAAGTGCTGCTGGCCGACACATTGATCGATGCCCAATTCATCCCCTGGTTGGAGGCTCGCCACAACGAACTTCGCTTCCAGCGGGTCGACGCGGAGCTCGATGCCAGCCTGCATGAAACCAGCCAGGACCTTGCCGATGCCGATGGCAAAGATGCCTCCGAAAAGCTGCGGGAGATGTTCCGCACCGCCTTGGCCAACGACAAAATCACCGTGCAGGTGCAGGCCCTGCGAGGCGAGGAGGCCCCCGCAGCCCTGATCCTGCTGCCGGAGCAGATGCGTCGCATGAACGATCTCGGTGCCCTCATGGAGCAGCGGCTGCCTGGTCTTCCCGACCACCACGTGTTGTTGATCAACCGTCGCCATCCCCTGGTGGAGGGGGTGATGAAGCTCTCCAGTGGCGCCATCTTGACCAGTGGCGCCGGCGAGGCCTCGCCCAGCCAGCAATTGGCCGAGGATCTGAGCCGTCACATCTATGAAATGGCTCGTTTGGCCGTTGGTGGGCTGGAGCCGAATCAATTGGCAGGCTTCCAACAGCGCAGCAGTGATCTGATGGGTCGCTTGATGCAGCGGGCCCTCTAGGGCCAACCCACTCGGCATCCCCCGCAGATGGCCTCCCTCTCCTCCCGACGGCGGGTGCTCCAGCTCCTGCTCTCGGCACTGCCGATCACCGGCATCGGGATGGCCCAGCGGGCGGGGGCGTTGGCGGGCGGTCGGCCGAGTGGCCGAGGGTTGGCGCCCCCCGCCTCCACGGGCCAGGGCCCCGGCCAGACCGTCAGCGTCTTGATGCCCGCCCCCTTCGCCGATGCCACCGCCCCGGCCGTGCAGCGATTCAATCGCAGCCATGGCAGCCTCCAGATTGCCGTCACCCGGGGCCCCCTCGATACCGAGGCCCTCTCTGATCTGGCCAGCAGCAGCCTGCTTCTCGGGGAATCACCGTTCGACCTGCTGCTGATGGACATCAGCTGGACGGCCCGCTACGCCGCAGCGGGCTGGCTGGCTCCACTGGAGAGCTTGTTGGGCGAGGAGGCCATGGCAGGTCTGCTGCCCGCAGCCAGGTTGGGCAATGCCTTTGACGGCCACCTCTGGAGGATGCCCCTCTCCGGCGATACGGCCCTGCTCTACTGGCGATCGGATCTGCTGCCTCGCCCACCCCGGAACACCGCGGAGTTGGTGGCCATGGCGCGGGAGCTGCAGGGGCAAGGCAAGGTGCGCTGGGGCTATGTCTGGCAGGGCAGGCAATACGAGGGCTTGAGCTGTGTGGTGCTCGAGGTGCTGCATGCCTTTGGCGCCCAATGGTGGAATGGCCACAGTGGCCGCACCGATCTGGGCAGCCCCGCGGCCCTGGAGGCCATCACCTGGCTGGACGATCTGGTGCGCAGCGGCGTCAGCCCGCCCGGTGTCGCCAATTTCGCGGAAAACGACGCGCTGCAGCTGTTCAGCGCCGGGGAAGCGGCCTTCCTGCGCAATTGGCCCTACGCCTGGGGCTTGATCGAACAGGAGGGCGGCCCCGTCAGCGGCCGCGTTGGCGTGACGCCTTTGGTGGGAGCAGCGGCCGGTTCAGGCGGAGGCACCTTGGGCACCTGGGGCCTGTCCCTGCTGGCGGGCAGTCCGCGCCCCCGGGCGGCGGCCGAGGTGATCCGCTGGTTGACAGGCCCAGAGGTGCAGCGGGAGCTGGTGCTGAGCCAGGGCTATGCCCCCACCTGGCAGTCCCTCTACAGCGACACAGCGCTGCGCGAATCCCATCCCTTGCTCACCGTGCAGCGAAAGGCCCTGAACACCGCCTTGCTGCGACCGCTGACCCCCCTCTACGCCCAGCTCAGCGATGTGTTGCAACGGCAGATCAACGGACTGCTGGCCTCCGATCTTCGCCCCGAACTCGCCCTGGCCAGGGCCCAGCGGCAAAGTGATCTGATCCTCCGCGCAGCGGGCGCTGGCCAGCCTTGAGCACCACCCATGCAGCTTCCATGAACGATCAAGGCTCCATGGGCGGCAAGGCGATGCCCCTGCTCTTGATGGCGCCAGCCCTGCTGTTGCTGGCGCTGATTTTCCTCTGGCCTTGGTTGCACTACGGCTGGCTGAGCGTGCATGCCAGCTCCCTGCTCACCAACCTGAAGGCGGTGCCCAATGGGGGAGCCAACTGGCAGCGGTTGCTTCAGGATGGGCGCTTCTGGCAAGACGCCCTGCAAACCCTGCGCTTCGCCGGGGTGTCGGTGCTTCTGGAGCTGGGGCTGGGCCTGTTGATGGCCCTCAGCCTGCACCGCCCCTCCAGGGGACGGGGTGCCCTGAGAGCCCTGATGATCCTTCCCTGGGCGCTGCCAGGCACGGTGATGGCGCTGGGTTGGCGCTGGATCCTCAACGATCCCTATGGCCCCATCAATGGCCTGTTGCAGGGCCTGGGGGGGCGCAGTTATCCCTTCCTGGCCTCGCCTGGCGCCACATGGGCCTTCACGGTGTTGGCGGACGTGTGGAAGACGACCCCCTTCGTGGCCATCGTTCTCCTGGCCGGCCTGCAAAGCATTCCTCGCGATCTGGAGGAGGCCTTGCGCCTGGAGGGCGCCGGGAGCTGGACGCTCCTGCGCCGCCTGCAATGGCCCCTGCTCGGTCCCTACGTGGCTCTGGCGGTGCTGTTCCGACTGGCCCAAGCCTTCGGGGTGTTCGATCTGATTCAGCTCCTCACGGGCGGGGGGCCGGCAGGGAGCACCGAAAGCCTGGCCCTGTATGCCTACCTCAATGCCATGCGCTTTCTTGATTTTGGCTACAGCGCCACCTTGATGCTTGCCACCTTCCTGCTGGTGGTGGCCCTGAGCCTGGCGTGGCTGGGCTGGATGCGATGGCAGGGGGCCCGGGGATGATGCGCATCCTTCTGTTGTGTTGGAGTCTTGCGCCGCTGCTCTGGCAGCTGCGCACCTCCTTCCTTGTGGGTGATGTGTTGGTGGGGGAGCGGAGCCACTCCGGGCTCTCCCCTTGGACCTTGGCCAACTATCGGTTGGTGCTCCATGGGGATCCCTCCCTGAGTCAGGTGTTGCTGAACTCCACAGTGTTGGGGCTGATCACCACCCTGCTGACGTTGATCCTGGCCCTGCCTTGCGCCTACGGGCTCCATGATCTGAGGGGGCGTCTGCAACGTTCCATCCATGCAGGCCTGGTGGGGGCAGCTCTGTTTCCCACCGTGTTGCTCTTTCTCTCCCTCTTGCAGGTGGCGCGGTCTCTGGGCCTGGCGAATCACCTGTTGGCGTTGAGCCTTCCCTATGCGGCGCTCTCCCTGCCCTTCGCCATTCTTCTCTTGCAAGCGGCCATCAACGATCTGCCCCCCGAACTCGAGGATGCCGCCCGCCTGGACGGTCTCAACACCCTGCAGCGCCTCAGGCTGATCGTGGCTCCCCTGCTCACTCCCGCCCTGGCCAGCACGGGGCTGTTGGTGTTTTTGGCGAGCTGGAACGAATACCCCATCGCCCTCACCTGGCTGAGCCGCAGCGATCGCCTCACCCTGCCAGCTGCCATGGGGCGAATCGCCTCCTCATCGGTTTACACCATTCCCTACGGCCCCTATGCCGCGGCAACGGTGCTTGGCAGCCTGCCCCTTTTGCTTCTGGTGCTGTTGTTCCAGCGATGGATCATCAGCGGCCTCACCCAGGGAGCCGTGAAGGGATGAGGGGGCTGCAGCTGGAACAGTTGACGCGGCAGGTGGCCGGGCGAACCCTCCTCGAAGGGGTTGACCTCAAGGTGGCGGAGGGGGAGTGCGTCGCCCTTCTGGGCCCGAGCGGCTGCGGCAAAACCACCACCCTGCGGCTGGTGGCTGGCCTCGATCCCCTCTCCGGGGGACGGGTTCTTCTCGATGGCCACGACATCAGCAAGCTCGATCCCGGTCAACGGCGGGTGGGCATGGTGTTTCAGAGCTACGCCCTCTACCCCCACCTCAGCGTGGCTGACAACCTCACCCTGGGGCTGCGCGTCCGTGGGATTCCCACCAGCGAGCGGGAGGAGCGGCTCGCCCAGATCTTGGCGCTGCTCCAGCTGGAGGAGCTGCGCCTGCGCAGGCCTGCCCAGCTCTCAGGGGGCCAACGGCAGAGGGTGGCCCTGGGTCGCGCCCTGCTGCGTCAGCCGCGCATCATGTTGCTCGATGAACCGATGAGCAATCTCGATGCCCAGCTCAGGGAGGAGCTGCGGCCCGAGCTGCGGCGTCTGCTCACCAGCGCCGGCCATCCCGTGCTCTACGTCACCCACGATCAGCAAGAGGCGGTGGGGATGGCCGACCGAATTGCCGTGCTCGATCAAGGGCGCCTGCAACAGGTGGGCGACCCCCGCGAGCTGCACCACCATCCGGTGAATCGTTTTGTGGCCAGCTTCATCGGCCGGCCAGCCATCAATCTCTTTCCGCCTCTGGCGGGCCGGCAACTGGGCGTGCGCCCTGAGCATTTGCAGCCGGTGCCCAGCGATGGCATCCCCGCCCGCCTGCTGCGCGCTGAATGGAGCGGTCCCCAACAGGTGCTCTGGCTGGAAAGCGCCGCGGGCCTGCTGCGCATGCTCTGGTCCCCCACCAGCCTCCCCCCTGAGCAGCTGTTGGTGGGCTGGGCGGACGATGACGCGCTGGCGTTCGATGAGCGCAGCGGAGAACGGCTGCCCAGCTGTGAACCGCTCTGGAATCGCGATTTGATAAGGTCACTGCAGCAATAGATCAGCTCTGTCATGTCACGCGTGTGCGCACTCACTGGTCAACGTGCCAATAACGGCATGGCTGTCAGCCATTCCCATGTGCGCACCAAAAAGCTGCAGCAGGTGAACCTGCAGAAACGCCGGCTGTGGTGGGCTGAAGGCCAGCGCTTCGTCACGCTGCGGGTGTCGACGCGCACCCTGAAAACCATCCAGAAACGTGGCCTCGGCGCCTACGCCAAGGAGTTGGGCATCAACCTGGCCCGCATCTGAACTTCCCGGCCAGCTCTGGCACACAACAGGCATCCATCTCAGGCATGAAGCGCCGTTCCCTGCTCCGTTGGCTGCCCCAAACCCTCGCTGCAGGCGTTCTCTTCAGCAAAACGGTGGGCAGAAGCTCCCCCGCTTTCGCCCTTGGAGGGGTGTTGCCATCCCTCGATCAACCTGCTCCACCGTTTCAGCTGGAGGGTGTGGCTCCAGCTCCAGGGGGGAAGGGTGAGTCTCTGCCAGTGGAGCTGGGCCTTGCCGATTTCCGCGAGCGCTGGGTTGTCTTGTATTTTTATCCCAAGGATTTCACCTCAGGCTGCACGCTCGAAGCCAGGGGATTTCAACGAGACTTAGACACCTACCATCATCTTCATGCCGAGGTGGTGGGCATCAGCACCGACAGCCTCGATCTGCACGGATCCTTCTGCGGAGCAGAGGGATTGGCCTATCCCCTGCTGTCTGATCCCGAAGGGGAGGTCAGTCGCCGTTACGGCTCTTGGCTTGCCCCCTCCGCCCTGCGGCACACCTTCTTGATCGACCCCCAAGGTCTGATCCGGGCCCGCTGGGTGGCTGTGCGACCCCTGGCCCACAGCCAAGAGGTGCTGGAAACGCTGAAACAATTGCAAGCCACGTGATGCCCCTGGCAAAGGCATCAGTGATCTGATTGGTGTTGGTTGAATCAGGGCCGAGCTAGCGCGCCCACCGGCTTGGATGGGGCTGCGGCTGGGGAAAGAAGTGTTGGGAAAAAACGCACCATCTGTCTCTGGAAGGTTTTCACACTGGCCTCAGAGGCGTAGGGCCCAAGCAACGGGCTTTGGGCTAGAAAAGGCGCTTGATAACAGCGTCGTTGCACAGCCAGCTGGAAAAAGTGTTCCGCCATCACTGGCTGGCGTAGCACGACAGCGCTCAAACCCCAAAAGCTGGCCAGGCCGGAAGCTGCGCTGCCTCCGGCCTTGGCTTGGTGAAGCAGCGACTCCGCCCGGGCTGTGTCGCCAACCCTGGCCAACACGTAGGCCGAGACGGCCTGCAACCCCGGAGACAACGCGCCGGCGGCCGCAAGGCTTTGAAGCGCTGCACTCCGTTCGCCGCGGTGGGCATGAAGCAGGGCCAAAAACAAGTGGGTGGCTGGCAGGCTGCCATCCATGCGGAGCTGGGCCTCGAGCATCTCGATCGCCGCTTCGGTTTGTCCTAGTTGCAAGGTGAGTTGGGCCGCCAACAGCCAGCCCATGGGGAGATCACCATCGAGATGGGACTCCAACAAGGCCAGTCCCTCCCGGGCACGCCCACAGGCCATCAGATGACGCACCCAGCTCAGCAAAGGCAGGCCATAGGCGAGTTGATCGGGCAACCAGCTGCCAAAACTCTCATCCACAAGCTTGGGTTGCCAGTGCAAAAGGGAGATGACCTCGGCCCGCAAGGGCAGCAAATCCTCGGGTGGAGCGTTGAGCTGTTCGGCTCGATTCAACAATGGCTCGACGATGGCTCCCACCGATTGACTGTCTTGCAACCCCCAACGGCAGCAGTTGAGGTGGAGGGAGGTGAGAAAGAGAATCGCCTCACAAAAAGAAGGGGATGTCTGCAAGGCAAGCCGGAGCAGTTTGCGCGATCGCTCCAACTGCGCCGGGTCGAGATGGCGGGAGGCGACCCTGGCTTCCAGGTAATACTCCAGCGCCAGGGGACATGGGGTTGAAACCTCGCTGACCACAACCGGGGTCGGCTCTTCGAGCTTCACCACATGGGCAGCAAAGACGTAGCCGCTGCCGTAGGTGGTTGAGATCACGCGGCCGCCGAGGGGGCCTTGATCTAGCACTTGCCGCAAACTATGCACGGCTCGGGCCAGGCTCACATCGCTCACCTTGGAGTGACCCCACACCTCTTCAACAAGCTGGGATCGCTCAATCAGCTTGCCGGAGTGGCGCACAAAACAGAGCAAAAGCTTGCGTTGCAGGGGACTCAAGGTGATCACACCTCCGCCCAGTCGCAAGATGCCATCACCACTGAGCACGTAGGGGCCAACCTGCCAGGACGCCACTGAACTCACCCATCAGGGTGCAGCTTACATGCTGCATAAGTGATGCAGTGAGTTCATCGAGGGACAGTTGAGCCATTGCTGCCTCAACATCACGGCGCCTCTGCAATCAATTTGCGAAGGTGTGCTCCAGAAGTGCTCGATGCACCGCCGTACCTTGCTGCAACGCTGCGATCGGTGCCTCCGGAGTGGGGCGATCGATCTGCTGCAGCCACTGATCGGCGAGCTGGGGATGGGGAGCGCCCTCCAGATCCTGGAGCGGACAACCCAAGGCCCGCGCCGCTGCCGCCACCTTGGGGTCGTAACTCAATGCAGCCACAGGACTTCCCGCCAAAGCCGCCAGGATCAGCCCATGCAGACGCATCGCGAGCACCAGGCCCGCCTCCGCAAACAACGTCATCGCCCCCGCCGGATCCTCCACGTGAATTTCCCGGCTGCGCTCCAGCACCACCTTGGGCACCACATCGGCCTGATCGAGCCGTTGAAGCAAGCCGCGGTCCTGCAGGCGATGAAACGGGAGCCATAGCAGATCTCGCTTGGAGCGCTCCGCAAGAATGGCAAGGGCCTGCAGGTAGGCACGCCACCCGATCGGGTCTAGGTGTCGCAATGGCCGCCAACAGAGCACGATGGGCCCCTGCTCCCCTCGCCACGGCAGGCGGGGATAGGCCCATACCGGATCGCTCCCGATGACCTGGGTTCGCTGCCCCAGGCTTCTGGCCAATTGGCCAGAAGCCGCGTCCCGCCAACTGATCCCCGAGGCCAGGGGGAGAGCCAGGCGCACCAGAGCTCTGCTGATCGGGCGGCGCAGGGGCCCCAACCCCTGCCCCCAGAGAAGCACGGGCTTGCCTTGCAGGCGCGCGACGGCCATCAACAGGCAGTAGTAGAGGAGGCTGGCCAAGCTCGTGGCGTCCTGCAGCAGGCTGCCGCCCCCCAACACCAGGGCATCGCAGGAGGCCAGGCGTGCCGCCACCTCCGCCAAGCGTCGCCTGTTGCAGGTGGCCACGCCAAAGCGGTTCTCAACCCAGGCCTGATCGTGGGCCGTCACCAGCGGGGTGGATCCCTTGGGCAGCTCCCGGAGCAGCACCTCCAAGAGGGCGTCATCCCCGAGGTTGTGTTCCCCGTAATACCCGCAGATCATGGGTTGGCGTGGTTTGCCCTCCCTTGCCATGGCTCCCTTCGCCGTTGCCTGAAGTTAAGAGCCCACTTGCTTGAATTGCAGGCAACCCCGGGCCTTTGGCACCGCTTCGATGCACGCCCTCTCTCTTGGCACCTGGTGGATCCACGTCACCTCAGTGGTGGAGTGGCTTCTGGCGATCTTTGCCGTTCAGGCCTTCGGCCGGCGGCGCGGCGAAGGCGGTTGGCGCTGGTTGGCGTTGGCGATGATCCCCGCCCTGGTGAGCGCCATGGCAGCGTGCACCTGGCATCTGTTCGACAACGCTCCATCGCTCAAGGGGTTGGTGGTGCTTCAAGCCGGCTGCACGCTGCTCGGCAACGTCTGCCTGGCCGTGGCCGCCTGGTGGCTGTTGCAGGAGCAACACCGTGCCGATGCCCCTCCACCCCCACCGCAAGAACCATGGTGCCCCTGATTGCAGAGACTGTGCCCCTGAGCTGGCTGGCCGGATTCGACCCCGGGCCGCTGTTTGTGCTCTCCCTGGCGCCCTATTTGGCCTTTCTGTATTGGGCTGCACGGCTGCGCGCCTTTCCGCGCATGGCACTGCTGGGCTTTCAGCTCACGCTGCTCTTCGTCGCCGTCACCATCGGCGCCTCCATCGTGGCCCAAGCCCGCTACGGAGCCTTGCTCGCCAATGTGGATGGCTTGCATGGCGGCGCCGAGGCGTTCCTCACCCTCAGCAATCTGCTGGTGTTGATGGGTTTTCTCCCGCAAGCAGCGAAGCGGTGAGATGAAACGGAACTGTTCCATGCCTGCCTGGTGGCCCAGGCTCCTCGGCAGCCTTGCCGCTGCCTGTCTGGTGGGAGCCTGCCAGCTGGCGGCCTGGCCGCAAAGCACGGCCAAGGTGTTGCGGGTGGGTGTGGTCGATGGGGCTGAGCCCTGCAGCTTCCGACAGGAAGGGGTGTGGAAGGGCTTGGCCGTCGATCTGTGGAGCCGCGTGGCCACCGAGGAGAAACTTCCCTATCTGCTGGAGGAGTGGCCCAACTTGCAATCCCTGTTGAACGCCACCCGCCGCAACCAGGTGGATGTGGCGGTGGGTTGCATCAATCTTTCCCCCGACAGGCTGGCCACCACCGCCTTCTCCCTGCCGTTCCAAGAGGATGGTTTGGCGGTGTTGGCGATGCCCAGCCGCTTGGACTTGGGCAAGGCCTTCCTGCGCAGCCTGCTTGGCCCCTCCCTGCTGCTATTGCTCGGCGGCTTCCTTCTCGGCATAGGGGTGTTGAGCTGGCTCACCTGGAGGGTGGAGAGCCATGACGCCTCCCCGGAAACCTCCGAGCTGGGCAGGATGCGGAGCTTCGCGAGGATTTTTCAGATCCTGGCCACCGGCCCGGGGAGCAACACGATCGTGAGAACCACCCGCGGCCACCTGCTGGTGTTGTTGGCCTATTTGGTGCGCATCGTTTCAGCCTCGCTCTTGGTGGGTTTTCTGACCATCCACGTTGTTGAAGAGACGCGGGAGCGCAGCAAAGGCGGTCTGAAGGGGCTGCAGGATTTGCGGGGCCTTCGGGTGGCGGTGCGCCCCGGCACGATCAGCGCCGCCCTGCTCGACGAGCTGAATCAGGGCTCGGCTGGGCCGAAGGTCCAGGCTGTGGCGATGGCCAAGGTGAAGCTGGCGATTGGCCTGTTGCAACAGGGAGCCGCGGATGCCGTTCTGGCCGACGAACTCCAGCTGAGCTACGTGCTCGCCCACCACACAGGCCTCAAGCGCCTCCCCTCCTTGGTGTTGCGCGGCTTGCGCCCCGAGTCGCAGGGATTTGCCTACGCGCCCCAACTGCCGAGCTCGACGGCCCTGCGCATTGATCTGGCCATCAGCCGGCTGAAGCGCTCGGGGGAGGTCACGCTGTTGCGGGAGGAGGCCCTGCGAGCGCCAAATCAACAGCCCGTTCAATGAACAAGTCTTACGGGCGGGCGAAGCGGCCCGATCCACCCCGGAAGATAGGGCGGTTGCTTTGGCGTCATGCTTCTTCCGATCCTGGCGTTGGCCCCCGCCACCGTCTCCTGGTCACCGAAAGTCGCTTTGGTGATGATCGTGGCGAATGTCATCGCCATCGCCATCGGCAAAGCCACCATCAAACAACCGAATGTTGGCCTTCAGCTGCCCAGCTCCTCCCTCTTCGGTGGCTTGAGCCACGGAGCCATGTTGGGCACCATCAGCCTCGGCCACATTCTTGGCATGGGCGCAATTCAGGGTCTTGCCGCCCGCGGCGTGCTCTGACGCCAGGCTCGGCAAGGGCCCTTCCCCAGCCAATGCTCTGAGCGGGCCCCCCTCTGGCGAGGGGGAGCCCGCTTCAGTGCACGGTTTCGGCGGACGGTTTCAGCGCACGGTCACTGGCGCGCTGGAAGGCTGGATGCCGTCTGTGGACAGTGGACGCAGCTGGTCGGCAAAGTGCTCCTGGATTCTCTGGGCCATCTGGGCAGGGGTGAGTCCCAGGCTCTCCTTGCTCTGCTCGGGGCTGGCATGGTCGACCAGAACGTCTGGAATGCCGATCCGCAAGACGCTGGCTTGGATGCCATGGTCGCTGAGCGCCTCCACCATGGCGCCGCCAAAACCGCCGGCGAGAGCTCCTTCCTCCATGGTCACCACGCGGCTGATGCGGCGGGCCAGGGGCAACAACAGATGTTCATCAAGGGGGCGAAGGAAGCGGGCGTTCACCACGGTGGCCCGCACACCTTTCTCCTGGAGCAAGCCAGCGGTGGCCATGGCCGGCGCCACCATGGCCCCGTAAGCCACGATCAACAGATCATCCCCATCGGTGAGCTGCTCCGCCCGACCAATCTGGAGCGGTTGCCAGCCTTCCTCCATCAGCGGCACACCCTCCCCTTCGCCGCGAGGGAACCGGATCGCGCAGGGACCATCGTGGTCGAGGGCGGTCACCAACATGCGCTGCAACTCCGCTTCATCCTTGGGTGCCATCACGGTGAAGTTGGGGACGGCGCGCAGATAGCTGATGTCGTATTGCCCCTGATGGGTGGGTCCATCCGCCCCCACGATGCCGGCCCGATCCAAAACGAAGGTCACCGGTAACTTTTGAATGCCCACGTCGTGGATGATCTGGTCGTAGGCGCGCTGCAGAAAGGTGCTGTAGATCGCCACCACGGGCCGCAGCCCCTCGCAGGCCATGCCAGCCGCCATGGTGACGGCATGTTGCTCGGCGATCCCCACATCGAAGTATTGATCCGGCAGGGCCTTCTCCAGCAAATCCAAGCCCGTGCCCGTGGCCATGGCTGCCGTGATGCCCACCACCCGAGGATTCTGCTCGCAGATCTTCACCAGGGTTTGGCCGAAGACTTTGCTGTAGCTCGGCGGTTTTGGCTTGCTGGAGGGGTAGGCCTTGCCCGTGCGCAGATCAAAGGCCGACTGGGCGTGATAGCCCACCTGGTCGGCCTCGGCGTAGGGATAGCCCTTGCCTTTGGTGGTGGCCACATGCACAAGCACGGGGCCATCGCAACGATGGGCGGCCTGGAAGGTGCGCACCATCGAGGCGATGTCATGGCCGTCAATGGGCCCCATGTAGGTGAAGCCAAGCTCCTCAAACACGGCGCCCACCTTTGGCACAGCCAGGCGCCGCATGCTCTCTTTGAGGTTTTTCAGCTCTGGGGGCAATTCGCCGTGCAGGAACGGCAAGTGGCGGATGGCTTCCTCGGCGTTGCCTGAGAGGAACTGCACCGGTTTGCTCAGCCGCATTCGGTTGAGGTGGGTTGAAAGGGCGCCCACCGGGGGTGAAATCGACATGTCGTTGTCGTTGAGCACCACCAGCAAGCGTGTCTTCGGCAGGTGGCCGGCGTGGTTGATGGCCTCCAGGGCCATGCCGCCGGTGAGGGCACCATCGCCAATCACCGCCACGCATTTGAAGGTTTCACCGCGGCGATCCCGGGCCAGAGCCATGCCCAGGGCCGCTGAAATGCTGGTGGAGGCATGGCCCGCGCCGAAATGGTCAAAGCGGCTTTCACAGCGCTTCAAATAGCCCGCGACGCCATTTTTCTGACGCAGCGAAGCGAAATCGCGATACCGCCCGGTCACCATCTTGTGGGGATAGGCCTGGTGACCCACGTCCCACACCACCCGATCCTGGTCGAGATCCAGGGTTTGGTAGAGCGCCAGGGTGAGCTCCACCACCCCCAATCCCGGTCCGAGGTGGCCTCCCGTCGCTGAAACCACCTCAAGGTGCCGCTCACGAATCTGGCGGGCGATGGCTTCCAATTCAGCGGTGGTCAAACCGTGCAGTTGATTGGGATGGTTCAGCTCACTCAGGTGCATCCGCAAATCTCACGATCGACATGCAATCTAAGACTCTCTCCTCAAAGGACAGAGTCGATCGCGACGGTTTCGCCCTGGCTGGGCCCTGCCCTGGTGGCCTGAACCGCCACTTGCCACACTGAGGAGATGAGCCAGATGCCTGCCATCCCGTCCACACAAGGTTTCGAGCCGCCCGGGGGGGCCTGCCAGGGATTGGCGGGCGATGTGCCGGAGCCCAGTCCATACCTGCAGCACATCCTCAGGGCCCGGGTCTACGACGTGGCCATCGAATCCCCCTTGGATGCGGCCCCCAACCTGTCGAGGCGCCTGGCCAACCAGATCCTTCTGAAAAGGGAGGATCTCCAGCCGGTTTTCAGCTTCAAGCTGCGCGGCGCCTACAACAAGATGGTGGGACTGCCGCGAGAGCGGCTGGAGGGTGGCGTGATCGCCGCCAGTGCGGGCAACCACGCCCAGGGGGTGGCGCTCTCCGCCCAACACCTCGGCTGCCGGGCTGTGATCGTGATGCCGGTCACCACCCCGGAGGTGAAGGTGCGCTCGGTGGCCGCCCGCGGCGCAGAGGTGGTGCTGCACGGAGACACCTATGACGAGGCCTATGCAGAAGCGCGGCGGCTGGAGCAGGAGCGGGGGTTGACCTTCATCCACCCCTTTGATGACCCAGACGTGATCGCCGGCCAGGGCACCATTGCCATGGAGATCCTCAGGCAGGTGTCCACCCCGCCGGCGGCCATTTATGTGGCTGTGGGCGGCGGCGGCTTGATCGCTGGGATCGCTTCCTATGTCAAAAGTCTCTGGCCCCAGGTGGAGGTCATCGGTGTCGAACCGGTGGATGCGGATGCGATGACCCGTTCCCTGGCCCAGGGCGAGAGGGTGCGGCTGGAGTCCGTTGGCCTGTTTGCCGATGGGGTGGCCGTGCGGCAAGTGGGGGTCCACACCTTTGCCTTGGCCCAGCGTTATGTGGATCGCATGGTGACCGTGGACACCGATGCGATCTGTGCCGCCATGAAAGACGTGTTCGAAGACACCCGCTCCATCCTTGAGCCGGCAGGGGCATTGGCCATCGCCGGTCTGAAGGCCGATGTGGAGGCCCGCTCGCTGCGAAACCGCACGCTGGTGGCCGTGGCCTGCGGGGCCAACATGAATTTCGACCGTCTGGCTTTCGTGGCCGAGCGCGCCGAACTGGGGGAGGCACGGGAGGCGCTGCTCGCCGTTGAGATTCCAGAACAACCCGGCAGTTTGCGACGGTTTTGCGCCCTGCTCGGCCAGCGCAGCCTCACGGAGTTCAGCTATCGCTTGGCCGACCTTGAAGTGGCCCACATTTTCGTGGGGGTGCGCATCAGCGATCGCCAGGACACCCAGCACCTGATCGCCGAGTGGGAAGCGGCGGGCTTTCCCTGCCTCGACCTCACGGAGAACGAACTGGCCAAGCTGCATCTTTGCCACATGGTGGGCGGGCGGCTGCCCAGCCGGGCAAACCAGGCCCAAGGCCAGGGGGAGGAGCTGCTGTATCGATTTGAATTTCCCGAAAGGCCGGGGGCTTTGATGGCCTTTGTGAGCGCCCTGCACCCGAATTGGAACATCAGCATTTTTCACTATCGCAATCATGGAGCTGATGTGGGGCGCATCGTTGTCGGTGTGCAGGTGCCAGCGGAGGAGATGGACGAGTGGCAAGCATTCCTGCTCTCTCTGCCCTATCAACACTGGCAAGAAACAGACAATCCCGCCTACCAATTGTTTCTTGGTGAATGCAAGCAATCCTCCTTGCAAAGGTTTGGAGCTCTGCGGGTTTGAATCACAAAAAGCGAGGCGATGATTGTCAACACAGCTGGTAACGGTATGATCCCGATCTCAAGCATGGAAATGGATCTGAATGGGCCATGTCGAATGCTGATGAACCCCTGGTGACGTTCGCTTCTCCAGGCGAGGCAGATCCGGCGCGTCCAGCGCTGGATGCGGAGCGTGCAGCGGAGTCTTTCGAGAGGACGATGGCGGGGGACAATCGATTCGAGGATGCCAGCGCGCCGCCATCTGCCCTGACACAAGTGATGAGTGGCCTTTCCCAACCTGCCAGGTTGGAAGCGATTCTTTATTTGAAGGGTCGGCCGCTCAGCTTGGCCGAGCTGGCGAGTCTTTCCGGGATGGAGCGGGAGGATGTGGAGGTGGCCTTGATCACGCTGATGGCGGATTATGCCCATCGCGACACCGCTCTGGAAATTTTCCAAGACGGCCAAACCTACAGCCTTCAATTGCGGCAGGGGCTCAATGATCTGGTGCAAGTGTTGCTCCCCGTCGACCTTTCCACCGCAGCCCTGCGCACCCTGGCCACCATTGCCTTGAAAAAGAGAGTTCTCCAATCCGAGCTTGTCGAGCTGCGGGGATCTGGCGCCTACGACCACATCAAGGAGTTGCTGGCGCAAAACTTCATTGAACGCAAGCGGCAAAGCGATGGACGCTCCTATTGGCTCACGCTCAGTGAAAAATTCCATCGCACATTTGCGATCGATCGGCAAGCCGAACCCATCCAGCGGCCCTCAGGAGCGGAAGTGGAGGACAGCGCTGCCTAAGCTTCCTTAGAATCAATTCGTTTAAAGAGGCTTCCATGGCTGCGTTGGTGATGATCGCTGCGGTGCTCTTGCAAACCCTGAAGATCTACAGCCTCGTCTTGATCGTGCGGGTGCTGCTCAGCTGGTTTCCCAATCTGGATTGGGGCAATCCCATCCTGGCCGCCGTCGCATCGATCACCGATCCATTTCTGAATGTTTTCCGCGGCTTCATTCCCCCGATTGGCGGCCTCGATCTGTCCGCCCTGGTGGCCTTTGTGTCCCTGAGCCTGATGCAAGGCCTGCTCGAACAGAGTGTGATGCTGTTGGCGAATGCCTCAGCCGGGGTGTGACCCCATCCCCTCAGCCAGATGCCCGCAGCGCAGAGATTCAGCCGCTGAGATCCTGCTCCAGGGGGAGCTGCTCCTCCCCTTCCCCGACCCTGGTGCGCACGGGTGCCCGGAAACCGCGGGCTTTGACTTGACCCACCCGAAACGGTCCCGGTGTGCCTGCGGGCACGGACAACCTCAAGGCAAAGGGAGAGCGCCCTGGCGCCACATCGCCAATGCTGCCCACACGGGTGCGGTTGGGAAGCACTGGTTCGCCGCTGCTATCCAAGATCACCGCAAACACGTCGGTGTCCACCACCGGAGCTTTGCCAGGGTTGATCACCTCCCCTCGCAAGGCGTAGCAGGAGGCCACGCTGCTGCGCGACTGGGCTTGACTCCCCGCGTCCGAGGCGGGGCAGGGGGCCAGAGTCACCTGCTCCACCTTCAGCTCCGCGGCCATCGTGGCCGCAGGCAAGCCCAAGCCCACCAGGAGAACAAGCCAGAGCGCCAGCAGATGTCGAGACATCCTGAAGGGCTGTTGGGCACTCACCGCCGATCTCCACTGCCAGCAATCACGTTACGCTCTGCCCGGCTGGCCAGCTTGGCAAGATTGGCTTCAGCAATGGCGTTCAAATCGAGCTCCAACTCGCTCGCCAAGCGGGCCACATACCAGAGCACATCGCCCAACTCCAAGGCCAGATCAGCTCGGATCGCTTCGCTGAAGCGCCCGCCCTGGTCGCGGAGCACTTTCTTCACTTTGTCTGCCACCTCGCCAGCCTCTCCACAGAGCCCAAGGGTGGGGTAGATGGGGTTGGCCCCCACATCCGGGTAGCGAGCCGTCTGGGCGGCGCGTCCTTGGTAGGTCTGGAAGTCCATGACGAGCCCGGGGTGGCTACTGCGGATGGTAGTTTCCGGCTGAACTGCAGGCTCGGGCCATCCCATGCGTCGCACCAAGATCGTGGCCACGATCGGCCCCGCCACGGAATCGCCCGAGATGCTCCGTGCACTGATTCAAGCCGGTGCCACCACATTTCGCTTGAACTTTTCCCATGGCGACCACGATGAGCATGCCCAACGCATTGCCACCATCCGCCAGGTAGCCCACGAGATGGGGGTGCACATCGGCATCCTGCAGGATTTGCAAGGTCCGAAGATCCGACTCGGACGCTTCGAGATGGGTCCGATCAGCCTGGCCGTGGGAGATGCATTTGCTCTCACCTCCAAAGATGTGCCATGCAACAAACAGATCGCCACGGTGACCTACGACAGGCTCGTCGAAGAGGTGCCGACAGGAAGTCGCATCCTGCTCGACGATGGCCGCGTCGAGATGGTGGTGGATCATGTTGATTTGGAAGATCAAACCCTGCAGTGTCGGGTGACAGTGGGCGGGGTGCTCTCCAATAACAAGGGCGTTAACTTTCCCGATGTGCAGCTCTCGATTCGAGCACTGACTGGAAAAGATCGTCGCGACCTGGCCTTTGGCCTCCAGCAAGGTGTGGATTGGATTGCCCTCAGTTTCGTGCGTAATCCATCAGATATTCTTGAGATTCGCGAACTCATCCGCGGGCAGGGCGCCTCCACACCAGTGGTGGCCAAGATAGAGAAGTTTGAGGCGATTGAAGCGATTGATTCCATTCTGCCCCTCTGCGATGGCGTGATGGTGGCCCGGGGGGATCTGGGGGTGGAAATGCCTGCGGAAGAAGTGCCGCTGCTGCAGAAAGAATTGATCCGCAAAGCCAATAGTTTGGGCATTCCAATCATCACAGCCACGCAGATGTTGGATTCGATGGCGGCTTGCCCCCGGCCCACCCGGGCGGAGGTGAGCGATGTGGCCAACGCCATCCTGGATGGCACCGACGCTGTGATGCTCTCCAACGAGACAGCCGTTGGCGATTATCCCGTTGAGGCCGTGGCCACCATGGCGCGCATCGCACGCCGCATCGAGAGGGACTATCCGCAGCGAATTTTGGACGGCCAAATGGCGACAACGATCCCGAACGCCATCAGCCAAGCCGTCAGCAGCATTGCCCGCCAGCTCAATGCCGCAGCCATCTTGCCATTGACGCAAACCGGTTCCACCGCACGCAATGTGAGCAAGTTTCGACCAAGCACCCCCATCCTGGCGATCACCAGTGAGGTGTCTGTGGCCCGGCAATTGCAGTTGGTTTGGGGTGTGAATCCGCTCCTGATTTCGCAGCAAGCCTCCACGGAAAGCACCTTCAGCCTCGCCATGGGTGTGGCGCAGCAAAAAGGATTGCTGAAAGAGGGTGACTTGGTGGTGCAAACCGCCGGCACTCTCGAAGGGGTGAGTGGCTCAACCGATTTGGTCAAAGTTGGCATTGTCTCGGCCGTGTTGGGTCGGGGCATGGGAATTGGCAGCGGATCCGTCAGCGGCAAAGTTCGTCTCGCCCAGAGTCCAGAGGAGGCTGCTCGGGTCGAGAATGGGGAGATTTTGGTGGTGAGAGAAACCTCTGCTGCCTATCTGGAGGCGATACGAAAAGCGCGAGGGATCATTGCGGAAATGGAGGGGCGGCAAAGCCACGCCGCTGTGATCGCTGAGCGGCTTGGCATTCCTGTGATTGTGGGGGTTGCCAATGCCACCAACGATTTGCGGCAAGGTGAAATTGTCACTCTGGAGATTCACCAGGGTGTTGTCCATCGCGGCACGCGCAGCCACAAGCTACCCAATGGTGTGAATCCGCTATAACCAGGCCTTGTTGGCAGCCTGCCATGGCCACGGGAACGGTTCCGCTGCGGGAAACAGCCGCCATGGCTGTGGCCACGCTCAAGGGTCATCGTCTCAGAAGCCTTCTGACGATGCTCGGAATTGTGATCGGCAACGCCTCGGTGATCACCTTGGTTGGCCTGGGCAAAGGAGCCCAGCGGCTGGCGGATCAACAGCTCAATTCCCTCGGCCCCAATGTGCTCTTCATTGTTCCTGGTCGCAATGACACACGACGACAGGGATTGGATTCGCCTAAAACCCTGATTCTTGAAGATGCCGAGGCGATCGCTGAGCAAGTGCCCTCCGTGCGCCGGGTGGCTCCCCAAATCTCTCTGATGGAGGTGGTGCAAGCCGGCTCTCAAACCGCCTCTGCCACGGTCACTGGAGTGACTCCTGACTTTTTGGGGGTGAGGAGTTTTGAGATTGCCAAGGGGCGTTTTATCAGCGAAAGTGATATCAAAGCAGCTAGAAATATTGTGGTGCTTGGTCCTGATCTCAAAGATAAGATTTTTCCCACCGGTGAAGCGATCGGCAAGCGCTTGCGCATCCGGGATCAATCGTTCGA
>JAYKHK010000177.1:0-6249 GCA_035284785.1 Cyanobacteriota bacterium
CTGGGCGGAGAGCACCGTGCCATCCCCGACCCGCTGCCAGCGGGTGGTGGGGGAGGCGGGCGCAAAGCCCCAGCTGCCATAGTCGGCCACCCGCTCTGGGGCCGCCTCCAGGCCAATGCAGGCCAGATCCTCCAAGTGGCGCAGGGCATGGCGCCAAAGCTGCACCCCATACCCCTTTCCCCTCTGCTCTGGCACCACCAGAAACATCCCGATGAAGCCGTAGGAGCGGTTGTAGCGCACGCCAGCGATGCACCCCACGGGCTCCTGATCCAGCCAGCCCACCCAGAGCCCCTGGCGATCCGTTTGGCGGTAGATGGCCACATCGCCCGCCCCAGGCGTGAAGCCCTCCTGCCGGGCCCAGGCCGTCACGGTGGCAATGTCCCGCGCGCTGAGGGGGCGGATGGTGAGGGGGGCAGGCATCAGGCGTTCAACCCCAACGAACTAGCTGTCCTTGTCAATCGCCGGATGCAGGTCCTCCAACCAAATCACGTTGTCGGCGTAGGACTGCAGATCGGTGGAGAGGCTGTCTTGGGCGCCGCACACCCACACTTCTTTGTGGCGTTCAGATTTCACGTAGGAGATGGCATCTTCAAAGTCGCCATCTCCAGCGCAGAGGATCAGTCGGTCGTAGACGTCTTGGGCTGCCAGCTTGACGATCAACGTGGCGATGCCAACGTCCACGCCTTTTTGCACTTCGCGCACACTGTTCGTACCGCAGTGGTGGCAGGTGATGTGCAGATCCTTCAGGCGGTAGAGCTGCACGCGAATCTTGGGGCCGCGCGGTGGAGCGGATTTCAGCCAGGTGTGGAAGCCGTTCTGGGCGTCGGAGGCCGGATCGCGGGTGGAGTTCAGGTAGTAAGCCTCGTAGATCGGGCCGCCATTCAGTTCCACCAGCTGCGACTTGAGCTTGAGGTAGTCGAAGGGTTGTGAGCGCCCGTGGTTGAACAGGTAGGCGCCATCAATGATCCAGACGGTCTTCATGGATCCATTATCGCCCACTTCACCGCACCCGCATCTGCTCGGAGCCGGCCTGCCGTGGCCAGGGGTGTTTCAGCGTTGCCCTTCGGCCAACAGCCTGGCGTAGGCCCCTTCCGGATCGGAGATCAGCGCATCATGGCGGCCCCGCTGCACCACATGCCCCTGCTCCAGAACAAGAATCAAATCGGCATCACGCACCGTGCTCAGGCGATGCGCCACGACGATTTGGGTGCAGGCTCGTCTGCGCAGGGCTTCCTCGACTCGCTGTTCTGTTTCGGCGTCCAGGGCGCTGGTGGCTTCATCGAGGATCAGGATCGTTGGATCCTGCAGGAGGGCACGCGCGAGCTCCAGGCGTTGCCGCTGCCCGCCGGAGAGGTTGCGCCCTCCCTCGCTTAAACGGCTGTTGAGGCCATCGGGCAAGGCCTCAATCACCTCCATCAACTGGGCATCACTGCAGGCGTTCAGCAGCTGCTCGTCCGTCAAGTGATCTCGCCAAAGGCACAAGTTGTCGCGAATGCTCATGCCATAGATGGCGATCTCTTGCTGCACCATGGCGATGGAAGCAACCGCCACAGCGCGAGGAATGGCGGTGATGGGGTAGCCATCAAAACGTATGGCTCCTGAGCTGGGCTGCAACAACCCCGCGATCAATCGCGCCAGGGTGCTTTTGCCCGATCCGCTGGCACCCACTAGCGCCACGCGCATGCCCGGGGCGATGCAGACATTGAGGCTTTGAATCAGTGGCGGCCGCACGGGGGCGAAGCTGTAAGTCAACTCCTCAAGGTCCACTTGGCCGGAGAGCTGGTCTCGGTCGGAGGGCCAGGGGGGGAGGGATGGGGGAGTGACGGTGAGCAGCAGGGGGTCCCGCGGGTTGTCCAGCACGTCCTGGAGGCGCAGTACCGCGGTCTCGATTTGTGGCAGGGCGGCCACAACAGCCACCAACCGATCCACCTCGCCCTTGAGTCCCGCCGCCACTTGCTGGGCGGCCAGGAGCATGCCCAGGGTGAGTCGCCCGTCCAACACCAACAGAAACCCCACAAACAACACCCCCAGCGTGTTGAGTTGATTGAGCAGGGTGGGCACCAGAGCCAGGGCCGCCTGTCGCAGAGATAGCTGATGGAGAAACGACTGCACCTTGCGTTGATGGCCGTCAAACCGTTGAAGCACGTCGTTTTCAATCGATGTGCTCTTCACCATGTCGATCTCATATAGGGCGGCCATCAAGGTGCCCTCCGCTTTGCCGCTGTCTTTCTGCAGCTTTAGGGTGGCGTCACGCTGCTGCCGCAGGCTGATCATCACCATCACAGCGTTGAGAGCCGTGCTCACCGTCACCACCAAGCCCAGGAGGGGGCTGTAGGCCAAGGTCAACAGCAGATACAGCACCAGTAGCAGGACACCGCTCAGCAAAGGAAGCAGGCGCAGGGAGATGAATTCCGCCACCTCGCGATTGAGCATCTGTCGCTGGCTCACGTCCCCCGCGTAGCGCTGGCGGAAGAACCCATCCGGTAGCGCCAGCACATGGCTTTCGAATTCGAGCGCCCCTCGGCTTTCCAGCCGGCGACTGAGTTGGCGGTTGCCCAGGAGCTGCAGTTGGCTTCCAATCGCCTGAAGACCAATGGTGAGGGCCATGGCCCAGAGCATGGGCTTGAGCCACTGGCGCAGAGCTGATCCCCAGACGTCGTCGATGTAGATCTGGGTGAACACCGGCATCGCCAACTGGGGCACAATCAGCAGCAGGCCTGAGAGCAGGCTGAAGAAGGCCGGCCTCCACTCCTGTCTCAGCCGGGAGCCCACCAGAAGCCAGGGATTGGGCACCCGGCCACCTCGGCGGAAGCTCGGCCCTGGCCTGAGTTGCAACACCACACCGGTGAACCCGGCACTGAAGGTCTCCAAACTGATCCACCTCGGGCCGGAGGCCGGATCATTGATGGCGACCCGGTTGCCATGGAAGCCTTCGAGGATGAGGAAATGGTTGAATTCCCAGAACAAAACCAGGGGTGGTTGCTGTGCGCGCAGTGCTGCCAGATCCATGCGGTAGCCCTTGCCCTCCAGTCCGTAGAGCGCTCCGGCCCGGAGCAGGCTTGCTGCATCGCTTCCATCCCGGGTGACCCCACACACCTGCCGGAGTTCCAGCAAGGGAACCACCCTTCCGTAGTGGCGCAGCAGAATCGCCAGGCAGGCCGCCCCGCATTCGGTGGCCTCCATCTGCAAAACCGTGGGTGTGCGAACTCGGCCCATGGTCAGTAGATGCCGCTGATGTCGCGAAGCAGAGGGATCACGTAGCTGATGGGTTGGCGATATTCCACCAACACAGAGACTTCTGTTCCGGTGCCCGGGCTCAGGGTGAGGTTGGGCCCTGGGCCGCCTCCCCAGTCGAAGCCACTGCGGGTGCGGGGATCGCGCTTCAGGCTGGTGACGGCCTCGATCAGCGGCTGGTTGCCATCGCTTCCGGGAGGCTGCACCGTGGCCACCAGCGACTCCAGCCCCAGGCGCTGCCGCAGCCCTTCACGGCTCACGGGCAGAGCCCGCAGGCTCAAGATGCGCCCGCTGATTCCCCCATGCCGTTGGGCCCGGGTGGTGGTGGGGGTGATGCGCACCACCTGGCCTGGCTTGAGGCGCTTGCCGTCCTGGCTGGGGAAGTAGGCCAGGCTCACCAGCTCCCGGGGACGATCGCGGCGATCGAGGGTGAAGAGCGCGGTTCCCGCGTTCACCACGGCGCCAGGTTGCACCAGCTGCTCCACAAGGCAGCCAGCCACGGGAGAGATGACGAGAGAATTGCGCTGATATTCCTCCTTCTGCCGTCCTAGCGCCAGCAGCTCATCGTTGATGCCTTGCCAGCGTTGCTGCGCCTCGGCGAGCTGTTGGCTTTCAATGCGCTGGATCTGCTTTTCCTTGTCGATGAAGGTCTCCTCACTGATGGCGCCGCTGCTTCGATAGGGCAGCAATCGTTCCAGATCCGCCATCGCCAGGGTTCTTTCTCGCTGGGCTTGGAGAATGGCCATTTCATTTTGGCGGCGTAGCTGCAGCAGTCGACGTTCGCCCGCCTCCATGCCCACACGCAGTTGCACCAGATCGATGCGGGCCATGGGTTGGCCGGCGCGCACGCATTGCCCCTCTTTCACCAGGATCTCCAGAAGGGGGCCATTGGTGGGGCTTTGCACAGGCACCAGGGACTCCGGGAGTAGCAACACCCCACGGCCCTGGATGCGCACGGGAACCCTGCCCAGAACCGACCATACGAGGACGGCGGACAGAAAGAGCAGCAGGGAAGCGAGGAGGGCCCAGAGGCTTGGACGCAGGAGGGGGAGCGGTTGATCCAGCTGGTCTGGAGAGGTATGGGCCCGAAGAGCTTCTTCACGAAATTGGATCATGGGGCCTCTCCGTCGGCATCGCCTCGCTGGCGCCGCATCATCTCGGCAAACGGCCCGCCCTCTTGAATCAGCTGGTCGAAGTGGCCCGCTTGCGCCACTCTTCCAGCCTCGAGCATCACGATGCGGTCCGCGTGGCGGATCGTGCTGAGGCGATGGGCGACCACGATCCGCGTCAGCCCAAGCTGTTGCAGGTTGCCACTCACCGTGGCCTGGCTGATGTTGTCGAGGGCGCTGGTGGCCTCATCGAGAATCAGCAGGGCGGGCTGGCGCACCAGAGCGCGGGCGATCGCCAGCCGCTGCCGTTGTCCCCCGGAGAGGTTGCCGCCCCCCTCGGAGATGATGGTGTGCATCCCCATGGGGAACGATTGGATCTCGGCAGCGATTGCCGCCAGGTGCGCCGCCTGCCAGGCCTGCTCGGTGGTGATCAGGGCCCCGCCAGCGATCACCTCCTGGATCGTGCCGGAGAGGAGAGCGGCGTTTTGGGGCACCACGCCGATCTGGCGTCGCACCAGATCGGCGCGAAGCCGCTCCAAAGGGCGACCATCGAAGCGAATGGTGCCGTGCTGGGGGCGCTCCAATCCGAGCAGCAAGCGCAAGAGGGTCGATTTGCCACTGCCCGATGCCCCCACCACAGCCACAAATTCACCGGGTTGGATGGCGAGATCGAGGCCATCGATCACCCATGGTCCATCCGCGGAATAGCGGAACCGAACGCCCTCCAGCTCCACGCCACCGCGCAGCACCCCTGGATCCAATCGATCCGGATCGGCCGTTTCGGGGCGTGCCTGAAGAAGGGGCTTGGCGCGCTCCAGCAGCACCGGAAGTTCAAACGCCTGCACCATCAAGGCGGCGCTGCTCACCACAGCGCCAATGAAGGTGGTGAAGGCTGAGAAGAAACCGAGCAGTTCGCCCACATCGGGCACCCGCTGCAGGGGTTGTGTGAGGGCGTCATCAACGAGGCGGGTGATGAGGATGAACAACAGCAGCACCCCGAGGTTGGGAACCACGGTTTGGAGCAGCCCGGCCAGCGCTGAGCGGACTTGCACGTTGTAACCGCTCCTGATCGACGCGCCATAGGGCTCCCACCAGTGGCGTGCCGCAGAGGCCTCCACCCCCGCCAAGCGCAGCTTGGACACGCTTGTGATCAGCTCCAGGTTGCGGCTTCCCGCTTCCGCCAATTGTTCTTCCCGCTTCCGCTCCAGGCGGAGGGTGCGGCGTCCGATCCAGACCGTGGGCCCCACCAGTGCCAGGGCCAGCACAACCGCCAGAAGGGTGAGTTTGACGCTGATGCGCAGCATGAAGAGAAGAAAGACAGCGCTGAGCAGGGCCTGCAGCGCTCCGCCGCTGATGAGCGACTGAATCTCGTTTTGGATCTGGCCGATCGCCCCGTAGCGGAGGCTGAGCTCGCCAGCGCGGTAGGCCTGAAAAAAGGAGGCCGGCAGATGGAGCAGTCGGTGCAGGGCCGCCAATTGCAGGCGATGCCCCCCCCGTTGCTGCACGGTGAGGAGGGTGCGGGACTCACTCCAGCGCAGCCCGATGTCGGAAAGGGCAGCGGCGACCAGCAAGATTGCCATCTGCACCATCAGGTTGACGTCTTTGTCAGGGAGGGCCTGGTTGGTGAGCAGGGTGTTGAAGGTGGGGATGAGGAGGCCCAGCAAGGTGCTCAGCAGGGCCGTGATCAGGGCCGGGCGCAGAGGATCGCTGAGGAGGGCGAGACCGGCTCCGAGCAACACTCCCACTCCCCCCAAGCCGGCAATCCAGCGGGCCGCTCCCACCTCCTTGCCGATCGCGAGCAGGAAGCCGATCGCCAGCCCCAGGGTGGCGGCGGCGATCAGCACAAGCGCCCGGTGGCTGGCCGGCCCATAGCTGAACCGAACCAAGGCAAGCGGGGAGACGTCCT
>JAYKHK010000178.1:0-2907 GCA_035284785.1 Cyanobacteriota bacterium
AGCTCCCAGTTCAGGCAGTTGGCCCGAGGCACCAGCTGCAAACGTGGAAGCGAGAGGCGATCGCCGCGGCGTAGGGCCTCCTGCCGGTCGCCCTCGCTCGGCCAGCTGTGATCCGGGGGGAGCACCAACACCAGAGCAGCACCATCGCGGAGGACCAGCAGGTCAGCTGGAGGTTGGAGTCAGGGAGCGGCCTTGCCTATGGAGGATCTCCTGCTCCCAGACCTGGCTGCCAGCTCTGGGAACCTCTCCGTGGAGCGGGCCAGAAGACAAGCCAAAAGGCTCCACTGCACCCATGGGCTGGGCTTGTTCCCGCTCCTGAGATGAGACCAAGGCTGAGCCTGTCCTTGGAGGAAGCTGATGGGGTTGAACCTCTGCTTTTCTTTCTTCTTTTTGTTCTTCTTTTAAACCCTTTTCTAATGTTGTCGCTCCCATCGACAGGGGGGTGTCGCTGACATCGACAGGGGGATGGCGCTCGTATCGACAGGGCTGGCGTCCAGATCGACAGGGTCTGTCTCATGGAGGCCGTGGAGATGGATCCAGGGGGCGCTGCAGGAGTCTGTGCTGACCTGAATCGCTTGGATCTCCGCAAGCCGACGCAGATCACTGGCCACCGTGTGCCTGTGCAACCCCTGCCGCCGGGCGTAATCGCTGGCTGAGTACCGCACCTGGCTGGCCCCATTCGCGAGCCACTCCATGTCGCCATAGAGCAGGGCGATGCGCATGGCGGTGGTGGCATCCACGCCCAGACGTCGACTAAGGGAGCGGGTGAGGCTGCCCGGTAGGTTGGGAGCGCAGCGCTTGCCGGGGGCAGAGCCGTGCTCCACCCGAGGGTGGAGGGCCTGGGGCGCGGACCCCGGCCATGGGGGATGGGACATGACCAACAGAAAAAGGCTCCCGCGCGGTGGAAATAGGCTATCCAGGGTGAATCAGAAGTCGAATCACGCTGTCGGCAATGATTGGCAAAGCGCCATCAGGAACCATCAGAAATGGTGAGGGTTGCGACAGACATCTGGAATCGACAGCACAGGCGACAGATGGCGACCGTTGGGTTGCCGTGTCCTTGGCTCCAGCCGCTGCGTGTGACCAGGGATCATGCGTTGGGTCCCCAGTGCCCAGCTCCGGGGCCTCCAGTGCCCAGCCGTAGGGCCCCCAGTGCCCAGCGGCTGGGTCTGCAGTGCCCAGCCCGTTGAGCCCCCAGTGCCCAGCGGTTTGTCTTCCGATCGTGGCTGGCCGCTGGGCACCAGTGACCCTGACCGGGAGGTGAGCAGTGCCACGGATCAATGACCAGCCGACCCCCTACGCTCGGCCGTTGGCGTGGCGAACCTGGCTGGCATGGAGAGCAGCTTCTGGCCGAGCTTTCTTCCTGAGGCCTCCCTGCTGCAGAGCAAAGGCGAGGAGCGCCGCAAGGCGGGGCAAGCGCACTTCGCTGAGGTGCTGATGGCCCTGTTGCATCCGGTGACCCATCCGCAGTTGCGGGAGCTGGCGGAGTGGGCCTGCGCGGAGACGGGCACCCTGCACACCTCCCAGATCTCGCTGATGCGCAATAACAAAACGCGCATGCTCGGCACCAAAGTGATTGATGCGCTCGGTCGGCTGAATCAACTGGCCTGGGTGGCCGCCCGTCACCCGGAGCTGTTGCCGCTGGCGGGTTGTGCGCCGCTGACGCCAAGGATTCAGCGGTTGCTGGAGGCCTACAAACCCTTGCTCGATCCCGTCAGCCAGGAGCCGTTGGGCAGTGGCGCCTTGCTGGAGATCTACCTGGGCTTGCGGCGTCAGCCGATCAGCCGGCCCCGTTCCTTGAGCCTGGCGGAAGCGGGGCGATTGGCGGAGCGGCTGGGCGATTGGCTGGAGGCGGAGCTGCGGGCGCGGGATTGGAGTTTTCGTGAGGCCGGCCGGCGGCTGCAACGGCTCTGGGAGGGGGAGGCGGCGGGAGCGCGGCGACTGGTGCGGGTCCTGGCCGGGTTGGAGGACTACACAGCCAAGCAGGTGGCCGACGGCTGGGAGCGGATCGCCAGGGCGTTGTTGAGCCTGCTGGACCGAAAACCAGACATCTGGGCCTTGGCTGATGAGCTGTTGGCGCGGGATCTGCAGGTGGAGCCTGAGACTGGGGTGCCGTTGGTTGTGGAGCCCGACTCGCTGGCGAGTGCACTGGTGGGGCCTGCTGCTGTGGCGCCAGCCCCGGTGATGCCTGCGATCAAGGCACGGCCTGGCGCCAGGTCCGGGCGTGCGGCGGGTACAGCCCAGCCCAGCGAGAAGACAAAGCCGGGAAGCTCGGGAGTGAGCCAAGCCGGTGCCAAGGGAGGCGCCACCCGCAAGGGCCAGGCCGGATCCACGGGCAGGAAGGGAACCGCACCCGCAACGCGATCCACCAAGACAACCGAAACCAGAACTCCCCCGAAGCGTGGGCCTGGTTCAACAACAGCCTGAGGAGCCCGGCGTCACCTCCCCTGCTTCCAACCCTGGGGAGCTTCCTGTCCCCCCACAACTGTGGGGAGCTGGAGGGCCTTAGCCAATGCAGACGATTGGTAGGGAAAGCCACTGCATTCGCCCAAAGGGATAGAGAACCCGATTGGCTGGATTGGCAAGTGTCAGAAGTCTAAAACAAGTCGAGATGAGTATTTCTACGGATCGGGGTTCGGATCGCCAGCATCCGGAGCACGATCACAGGCCGCTCTGGCGGCCCGTAGCCCATGAGTCGTCCTTTTCCCCATCGCACACCACCGCAACCTCCAGCCCAACCCGCCAGGCCCCTGCCGATGGCGCCTTCCGTGACGGATTGGCTGGACTCCTCCTCCAAGTTGCTGCCCCTGAGCGAGCGCACGGTGCTGGCCCTGGCCAAGCGCATCCACCAGTGGCAGCACCACCCCGATGGCCCCGAGGGCGCGCCGCGATGCCTGCGCCGCCGTG
>JAYKHK010000179.1:0-6767 GCA_035284785.1 Cyanobacteriota bacterium
ACGGGGCTGTAGCCACCCTCACCAATCCTTCCCCATTTCTTCAGCCTTCCCGCCTGACGGCGCTGCCTGCCCATGGCTAACGCTGGTGGATGACCTACACGGCTGTCACCTTCGCGCCTGTGCAGAGCTTCATCCGCAGCTCGCGCAAGCTGCGGGATGTGTATGGGAGCTCGTTGTTGTTGTCGCATTTGGCGCGGGCGCTCCATGACGACGCCACGGCTAAGGTGAGCGCTGCTGGCGGATCCGTCATCAGCCCCGCAGATGTCAAGAGTACGCGCGGGGTACCCAATACCCTGCTCATCCTCGGGTCTTATCACAAGGGAGACGCGCAACAAGCCATGCAAAGGGCTTGGCATCAGGTGTTGCATGCCTGCCGCGAATGGCTGGAAGACCTGCCCTGCAAACAACTGGCGAACGATGCTCGGCCCTGGCCCCCTGCCTCCTGGGGGAACAAGGAATGGGAAGAAGGTTGGGGGGCCAGCTGGAACGCTGTAGAACGCCATTCCTGGGAACTCTTCCATGGCCAAGGCACAACGATCGCGTCCGCTGAAGAAGCCCTGGGCTTCGCCAAGCAACAACGCGCCTGGGAGGTGCCAAACTGGACCGGAGAGAGCTCAACTCTCTCCTCCGTGGAGGCGATCGTGAGGCCTGGGATGGCTCGGACATTCGATCCCTTTCGGCCGGCTTCAGCGACTTGTCGTCAAGAGGCTCGTGATTTTCTCCAGGTGCTTTGCCATCCCAAAAACCTGGGGGAGGCCTTTGCCGGCGACAGAGAAGAAATCTCACTGACTGAATTGGTGAAGCGTCTTGTTACCTACGGCCAAGTGGCGCCAAAGGCCTTCGACTGTGATCGAGCCACAATCCACGAAATTTTGCCCGAACGCTTCGAATCGCTCAGCGGCCGGATGGCCAGCTCCGCCGCGAAGCGGCCTGAAACCGTGATTTGGTTCATGGCGGATGGTGATGAAGTGGGGAACCACATCCGGTCCTTCCGCCAAAACGCCACGGAAGATCCCGCCAAGGAAGCGTCCGCGCGGAGTGCTTTCAGCCGTGCCATGCGGAATTGGGCCGCTGAGCTCTACGCCAAGGTGCCTGAATCCATGGGGGCCGACAGGGCAACGGTGGTGTATGCCGGCGGCGACGACGTGCTGGGCGCCTTGCACGAATCTGAGCCGGGCTGCCGGGATCTGTGCGCCGACCATCTCATGCAATGGCTCCGCCTGTTCCCCGTTCTTTGGAATCAGGCCAAGCAGCCAATCACCGCCTCGATGGGTGTGGTATGGGCTGACAGCTCCGTACCCCAACGCGAAGCCTTGCAACACACCAGAGACGCGGAAGCAAGCGCCAAGGCGCGCGGGCGTGATCGCTTTGCCTTGCGCCTGATATACGCCAGTGGCAACCACCTGGAGTGGACCTGCCCATGGACATGGCTGGATCCCATCCTCATGGCCTATCGCGATCGAGAGGGCAGGGCCTACGCCTCTGCCTCCGCCGCCAAACCCCCGCGCTGGCGGCACCTTGCTGAAGATCTGCTCTGGCTGAAGGAACGCCATGCCATCGGCGATGGCGCCCCTGGCGATGCGGCCATCCAGGTGGCCGAGGGCTTGCTCAACGCATACTTCCCCGGCTGGTTTCCCCCAGCCCCCCCAGAACAAGGGAATCCCTCTCGTCGTTTGGATCACTGGCTGCTGGATCTTGGACGCGTCATGGCGGGCCTGGAACGGTGGCGTGCCACCAACGAGGCCGTGGCTCGATGAGCGGTCTCCCATTCACCACCCTTGTCCTGATCGAGCCGCTGGGCCTGCTCCATGGCTCCAGTGGGCGCATCCTTTCCCCTGAAACCCTCACTGGCCGAGCGGCGGAGCACTTCCCCCCGGATTCGCCCGCCCTGGCGGGGCTGCTCGCCAGCCAACTTCAGCGCGGCGACCTGTGGAATCTCAATACAGCCGGTCCCTTCTGGTGCCATCCAAACGGTGAGCTAATGCTGCCGGCGCCCATGTCATTGATCCAGGAGGAGGGCGCTCCAATCCCGGCAGCGAGCAACGGCAAGGGAAAGAAACACAAATCCCCGCGCCACCACCAAAGCCCCACGCCCCGACGCCATTGCCGGCGGCGTCTCACCTGGCAGGGCGACGGCGATGGTCAGGCTGCCGCCGGCTGGCGACCCGCGGATGGGCTGGACCTCCCTCGCAAACAGACCAGTGGTGGCTGGATCAGCCTTGACGATTGGCCCGACATCGCCAACCCGTCTCTGCGGGAGGGTGGTCTTCCCATCTACGCCGATCCTTGGCAGGCCACTCCCCACCTACATCCTCGCCTGCGCAACAACGAACGGGTGAGCGCCCATGGTGAGGGGGATGGAGCGGCCTCTGGCGGGGCTCTCTTTCTGGAGTACGGCATCGCTCTGGAGCCCGGCGTCAGGCTTGCCTACCTCAGCAGCCACCCCATTGCGGATGGCCGCTATCGCTTTGGCGGGGAAGGCCACATGGTCGAGATCTGCTGCCAGCCTCTTCCCGAGACGCTGGTCAACTTGCTCAACATCCCGCTGAATGGGCCATTCGCCTTGATCACACCAGGGGTTTGGGGCGGGCCTCGCTTGTCCCGCCGCGATCCAATCATCACCAGAAAAGACGGAACCCCTCCCGAACTTCCCTGGCATCGCAACGGCATTCCCGCCGCCATCCTTACGGAACGGCCACGCCCCTGGCGCCATCGACTTGGCTGGGGCAACAACTTCCATCACGAAGCCCATCGCCTCTCTCGCGGCCGCTGGGCGGTGCCCGCTGGCACCTGCTACCAGGTGGCTGGTGCCCCGCTCAGCCCCTGGGCTGATTGGCCAGAACACTGGTTCCCAAAAGAGGGCTTCAGCTTCAAGCAACTTGGAACCGCCCTCGCCCTTCCACTCTCCCCCGCCACCGCCTGATGTACGCACGACGCTATGGCCTGATTCGCACCCTCGCCCCCCTGCATGTGGGCGCCTCTGAGGGGGAGGAATCAGGCAATCTCAACCTCATTTTCCGTGATCCGTACACCCAAACCGGCATCGTCCCCGGCAGCTCCATCCGCGGCAGGTTTCGCGCGGAATGCAGGGCTGGTGAAGACTCAAGCCTCTGTGAAACCTGGTACGGCAACGACTTTGGTGCGCAAAAAGCGAATGACCAAGGCGGAAAAGAGGCGTTCATCAAAGAGGGTGCCGTCAAGTTTGAATACGCTTCCTTGCTGTGGTTGCCCGTCTTCTGCCCCGGCCAACCGATCGTGTGGGTGAGCTGCCCCAGACTGCTCAGACGCTATGCCGCCAGCGCCAGGCCAGAGCTGAAGCCAGATGAGCTCGAAGCCTTGCTGCCCAAGCCCTACACCTGCAGCGCACAGATCTCGGCACCTGGGAAGGGTGGGTCAGTAAAACTCTTCTTCAACCTGGGTTTTTTAACCCTCAAGCGCGCCGATGAGCCCAGTCGCTGGTTTCCAAGCGAGGTCATGGATGATCCGACTGCCAAAGATCATCTTGTTGTAGTTCGTGATAGTGACATTGGCATGATCCATGACATGGCACTTTATCGTCAAAGCCGCGTAAAGATGGACGACAAAGAGAAAAAGGTGGCCGGCAGCTTCTTCTTTAATGTAGAAGCGATTCCCGAGGGAAGCATCCTGTTTTTTCCGGTGGCGATCAAGCCGGAGCAAGCCAAAGAATGGCAGCCTCTGGCCTTTAACAATGAGAAGGAGATCTATCTGGGTGGCTTGGAGAGCATTGGCTTTGGCAGATGTTCTGTCAAAGTAATTGACCCATCGACAACTCAGTTGATCTTGGAGGAGGTGGCATGAGCTGGACACCCTACGAACTTGATCGCCTAGCGTTGTCGATTGTTTTGGCTGCCAAGAAACGTGATCAAGACCTTGCTGCCGATCGAAGAGAGCGAGAAGGCAAACCGAAAGACAAGACAAGCTCCATAGGAAGGGAAAGCAGCCTGGGCAGCCTCAATCAGATCTATAAAATGAGAGCCGCTTGTTCCTATGGGCTCGAGCGCTTTTGGGGAGAGCACCTGCGCCTGGCGCACGCAAGTGATCCAGTCAAGCCCTCTCAAGCCGAGAAGCAAGACAAGGACAAACACAAAGAAGATCAAGCCAAAGCGGCGATCATTATCGATACCTGGCTCTCGCTTGTCGGAGTGATGGCCACAGCTGGCATCGATTTGCCCAATACGGTGATTGATCTCAACAAAGGCAAACATCCGCAACCCCTCTCGGCGGATCAAATCAGTCAAGTCTCTCATCACATTTGGAACCTCCCAACTATGGAGGCACAGATCTGCCTTTCCGTGCTCACCTGCCTCTGTGATGCTCTCGTCTGGTGGACACAACGGCTCAAGGGCGGAAAGCCCAACCAAACGGAGGAATCCTGATGTCGAGGAAGAAAGGCTACAAACGCTCCGGTATTGGTGGTTTGCAGAAATCACACAAAAAAGTTTCCTCTCCTCCTCCTACGGACAAATCTCCTCCTGCAACCAGGCGCACTGCCAGCGATGCGGCAGAAACTCCAGAGCCATCGCCGCAGAGCACTTGCAGTCTTGAGTCTCAGACCCAACCAAGAAAGTCTGGCGATCCACTGGAGAAATACAGAGCCATTGCGATCAGAATTGGAGACAAAACCGGTGATGAGGCTCCTTCTCAGCCACTCATTCAAAGAACCAAGGTTGGACATGACATCTTGGATGTTCCCATGGAGTATCGAGCTCAGGTGGGCGGACGTTGTCAGCGCCAGTACATTACAGAACAGGTTTATGGCAAGCTTGGCGGGGACCAACAGAAGCCGGCAGCCCTGCATTGGATTGACGAATGGACATCATCAGCGGCCAAACAGATTCCATTCGCACCCGCTGGCCTGCATACCCTGCCTGATCAGGCTCCTGTCCAGATTGAATGGCGTCTGATCAGCAACAGTGGCAGCGACGAAGGATTCATTCGCCCAGTCATCGGAGCCGGTGGCTGGCCTTTGGTTCCCGGCAGCAGCATCAAGGGATTGTTTCGACGAGCGTGCCAACAACGAGCGCCACATCGAGTGATCAGCTGGTGCGGTGGCGTTGGCCAAAATGGTGAGACAAAGCCCGGCCTTCTTCGCTTCCACGGTGCCTGGCCAGCGGATGAGGCATGGAAAAATTCCCTCCTCGATGTTGCCCATTCCCAGCAAAACTGGCAAGTTGGCATCCCTCCAATTAAGCATAATGCCAACGCTATCGTCAGTCTTTATAAGCCAAAGTTGTGCATCCCGATCAGCTGCAGAAACTCAAACCTGGCCTCCAAAGAATGGACAGAGGTTCGCTCCGTTCTTCGTTTTGCCTTGTCCTTAGGCCTTGGCGGGCGCACCTGCGTGGGCTACGGCAGCAGTGACCGATTCACAGGGCAGCTGCTGTTCGAGTGTTCCCTGGAAGGCCAAGGGCCCGCCGCCAAGCTGCTCGCCGCCAAGCGGCTGGATGGCACCCCAGAATTTCGCCCCACCATGTTTCGCGCCGCCATTCGTGGCATGGCGTTGCGACTCTTTGGTGGCGTCACCGACGCAAAAACAGCCCGGCTCGTGGTGAGCCGCCTCTTTGGCTCCATCAGCCCAGACGACGACAAGGAGGTGAACGTCGGACTCTTGGCCACCTCCTACACCGATGCCACCTGGGAGCTGGAACCCTTTGGATCCTCAAACCATTCCCACCACACCTATGCCACATCCGGCCGCCTGCAATGGAGGCAGATGCGGGCCTTTGAAAGGGGTGAAGATGAGAGGTTGGTGGCAGAGCTGCTCGCTGCCTTGCATGGGATCACCTTGAGCTTGGGTGGGTTTGGACGCAGTTGGCGCCGCCCTGATCACCGCATCTTTCGCCCGAGGTACGCCAAGTCCCCCATCGGTTGCCACTGGCAATGGCGCGACGTCGCCTCTCTTCCAGCCTGGGTGCATGTCCAGAGCCCAGAAGCACTCTCACAGTTGCTGCAACGTTCCCGCCAAATCGCTTGCGACTGGCTGCAGGCCACGGGGCAATCCAGCGGCCCACCAGCTGCCTGGCGCGAAGTGCTGCACCCCCAGCGCACGCGCATCTGGACCCGCACGGCCACTGGTCCTGATAATGCCGCTGCGATCTCCTGGTTCCATCAAGCCCCCATGGAGGGGGATCGCTCCAACGCCGAGAGCAACCCCCTAAACCTCAAAGGCACACTCTTGGCTGGCCAGATGAATCAGGTGGGGTTGATCTGGAACAGACTCCTGCCCCTTCTGGAGCAGGGTCGAGCGCCCCAAACGGCCCAGGCAGGCGCAGCCAAAGCGAGCAACACAGTCGCGCAGCCCGGTCGCGCCGCCGCCTTCGTCCGGCCGGCAAGGCCTGGCCAAAGGCCAGCCCAGACCCAGCAGCCGCGCGGCGCCGTTTCCATCGCCGCCCACCAGGGCCGCTATCTTGAGTCGCTGCTGCTTCATCCCCTTCCCAGGGACGCCCACGCCGACGCCAGGGAGCATCACCAGCGCTTCATCGAGGCCATGAAGGGCGGCGCCGGGGCCAACTTTCAGCACCTGGACTGGTCATGACCTTGCTGACGGGCTTCCACATCAATGCAGGCGTCCTATCCACGTGCGTATCCACTCTTCGCAGATGCTTGAGGAGCTGCCACCATGAACCCCAACAAAGCCCGCTCCACCATCGACGGCAAGACCTTCCTACGTGAAGCCCTGTCACTCGAACAGGAGGTGTTGAGCAAACAGCTTCAGCTATCACTGGGATCCATCACCCATAGCGGCG
>JAYKHK010000180.1:0-4439 GCA_035284785.1 Cyanobacteriota bacterium
CCATCCCGCCCCACCACAAACGGATTCCCCAGCGCACCGGGCCGCCCCACATAGGCCTGGCCGGGGAGGAGGCTGCCGAGGCCCCGCTGGGCACGGCCGATCGTGATGCGCATGGGGCTCAAGGGGGTGGAGGTGTGAGGTGGGTGGCCGGCAGGCGTTCCCCTCCGAGGGTTCCGGCCCCGCTCACGCCAGAGCCACCAGCCGCCCTGGGTAGCCTGCAGGGCTGCCATTGCTCGGCAGCCTTCCGCTGCCATGGCTGAGCCCTCCACCACCCACCGCGCCTACGTGCTCCTGCAGCGGAGCACCGGAACTGCGCTCTACACCACCTGCGCCACCGAGGCCGAGATCCACCAGGCCAACCGCAACCTCCAGCGGGCCGGCCATCCCGCCCGCCATGTGGCGGCCCGGCAGCTGGGGTACCACCTGCCCCGCAGGCACCGCAGGCCTCACGCCGAGGTCTGAGCCCCCGGTGCCTGAACACCTCAGGCCTCCAGCGCCTCCACCCCCCGCGTGCCCCTGGCGCGCCGTCGCAGGCTGGCCCTGGCAAAGGCGGCAGCCGTGTTGCTCGCCGAGGCCCACGGGTAGCTCCTGAGGTGCACCTCCAGCGAGTGGCCCATGCTGTGGGCCATGGCGCCGGCGTCGATGCCCCGGCGGTGGCCCCGCAGGCTGTAGGTGTGGCGGAAGCTGTAAGGCACCAGCCGCCGCTGCTCCATGGCCAACTGATCCCGAAGCTCCAACCAGGCTTTTTGCCGGCCAAGGTACGTCCCGAAGGAATCACCAGCCCCATTCCCGCCGCGCAGGGGCGGCAGTTGGATCTCTCCCGCCTGCCACCGTTCCAGCAACGCCCACTCCCGCAGCCGCCCCGTGCGGTCCTCCAGCGACAAAGGAAACACCCTCCGGGCTTCTGTGTCGCCGCCGCCGCTGCGCTTCTTATATCCACACCACCAATAGGGCTCACTGCTGTGGGGGTCGGTGCGGACTGACAGGTGCAGAAGCTCGATCGGCCGCAACCCGAGTTCCGCCAGAAGCTGCAGGGCGTCGTGCCAGCGCCTGGCATTCGGGCTCTTGGGCAGGCTGTCGAGCAGGTCCAAGATCTGATGATCGCTTGTGAAGGGATCGCCCTTCATGGTCACGCTCACGCTGGCGTCGCGCCGGCCAACGTGGCGCTTGAGGTCCGCCGGGGGGAGCCAGATGTCCGGGAAGTGCTCGCGCTGCACGCAATGGCTCAGGAACTGGGCCAGGGATTGAGCCCGGATCTGGCGCATCCGGCTGCCAGGGGTCCAGTCACGGATGCAGGCGTCGAGCAGGTCGGCGGGATTGGAGGGTGGCTTGCTGCATCCCATCAGCTCCACGGCCATGGAGATCACCGGCTCGTAGGCGTGGAACCAGGTCCCCTCCTTGATGTGGTTGCCGTGGTTGCGCTTCTGCTCCTGAAAGCGGCTGGCCGCCCGTGCCCAGTCGAGCATGGTGCTCGGTGCTTTGCCTTCCGCCAGCTCGGCGGCGGCCCGCAGGCCGTGGCCCTCGCTCCAGTGCACATAGATGTTGCGCAGGCGGGTGTAGGCGTCGCCCATGGAGGTCTTCGCCCAGGGGAAAGGCAGGGTCAGGGCCTCCATCGGCTGGCCGGAGCGACGGACGACCAACTTGACCTTGCCCCTGTGCTCGCGGACGGTCCAGCCCGCCGCCAGTCCAGAAACCTGGTCCCTGAGCATGACTTCCCAGGGCTCTGTTCGCCGGGTGGCGGGCATGGTGGCGCGGGCTCAAAACGGGCTCAAAAATAGCTGTTCCTGCCCGGTCAGGGCATGACAGCACCCGACAAAACCAGTTGCGGCAACTGATCTTGGTGTTGAGCACTGAAGCCCTTACCTGCTTTGGGAGCACTAGGTCGCAGGTTCGAATCCTGTCGCCCCGATCCAGTTACCGCAAGGGCTCTCAGGGTTTCTGAGGGCTTTTTTTTGGCCAATTTCGGGTGATGTGCGCAAGATGTGCGCAAAATCCAGGGGGCCAGCAGGAATGGTTGCAAGGGTTGCGCACATGGCGCACAGCTCAGAGCAGGCCTGCGCTGTCAGGCCAGGTCAGCCTCCCCGGGTCGCCTGTGTCGCATCCGTTGGATTGTCTGGCTGGGTGCCACGTCCCCCCCCTTCCAGGGGAACCCACCACCAAAAACGATGGAGGATCACCACCAAAGAGCATGGGTTACGGCCCGCGATGCTGGCGAGGAGCTGGGCATCAGTGAGAGCACCCAGGCCCGCTGGCGCTCCAGTGGCCTGCTGAAACCTGGCACGCGCTGGCGCTGGAAGTTCCCCTGCCCCAACTCCCCCGTGCGCTACCACCTGCCCTCCGATGAGGAAGCCATTGGGGAGGGCGCAGCCCGCTCGGCGGATCGGCTGGTGAGGGCTGTCGGCCCGACCCGGCCCTATCGATATGGCAGTCCCTGCCTAAGATGTTTGAAAGTGAAACAGGCTGGTTGAATGATCAGCGCAAAGCGGCAGATGTCTGCCAAAGCCAAGTCCTTGGTTGGTTTGCCAGCTACCGGGGCACTGCTCCTATTAGCAGGAATTCTTCTCCCTTGTCCTGTTCACGCGTTTGACGCAAAGGATTTGGAAGGTGTACTTAAGGGCGGAGATTGTCCTGGCTGCGATTTGAGTGGCGCCGATCTATTCGCCAGGAATCTGGCAAACATCAATTTGAGCGGTGCAGATCTAAGCCGGGCCAATCTTTCTTTAGCTAGTCTAAAAAGTGCGAACCTCTCCAGGGCTAATTTGAACAGAGCTGAATTGGCGTCATCATTTTTATTTGGAGCGGAATTGACGCAAGCTAATCTGGGTCAAGCCATCATGGATGGTGCCTATTTGCACCAGGCAAATCTAGAGGGGGCCATTCTCGCTGGAGCGGATCTAAGCAGGTCCTACTTGTTCGATGCCAATCTCAAAGGCACGGATCTCAAAGGGGCAAAGCTGCACGGAGCGAATCTATCTGGAACCAATCTGCTGAGTGCCAATCTCCAGCAAGCTAGCATCGAAGAAACGATCTACGATTCAACAACACGATTTCCAAGTGGATTTGATGTCGGCACATTCTCATTTACGACGATCCAGCCCAAGTCTGAGACCTATGAGCAGCCAGATCGTGGCAACAGCAGCCTGGCTGAGATTCATCAACTTTCTCTGGCGATGGTTATTCTTACAATGGGGGTCGCCGATGTCAGTTCCTATGGAGGCAGTAAAGATAAAGATCTTGAGCGTGCTGCTGCGGAAATAAATCAACGTCTCGTGAAGTTAAAACGGGAGACATGCGGTAAGGATGCCAAGTAGATTTTGGGAGATCTTCAACTGCAACTCATTGGCGGAAACGCCTCTCAAGATCGTGGTGGAGCAGTAAATCTTGCTGTCCCCACAACTGTACCTGCCAGGTCGGATGACGTCACTGCCACCCATCAGGCGGTCTTCAAAAAGGGCTTATTTGGAAGGGTGGCGCCCCTCCAGGTGATATAACTCAGGAGGACCTGTGACCCTCTCCGGAGGGAGAGCAGGAGCAGCCAGTGGATGACTGCCTGAAACCTGATTGATCAGCTTCGTTTATCTACTATGAATCTTCATCGCGGAAGACGCAACTCCGCTGATGTGTTCAGTGTCAATTGAGAGAGTCGCTGGTGCGGTTCAGCTGATCGCTGCTTTCTGCTCAACCTGGTCGCCGCCCATGAGTTCCAGGGGCTCTTGGGGCTTCGGGAGCTTGGCCATGGTGGCCTCGGAGAGGAAGCGCCGGCGCTCCAGCTGCCATTCCTCCTGCTGATCCAGGAGCTGACTTCCCATTATCCGGGTGATCGCTGTGAACGGACCATGTGTGAAGCCTCCGCACGCCATCCCGGCCGCTTGGAGGTGGCACCGCTGCACTCCAGCCAGAGACGCTCGCAGGGTTTTGAGGTGGCCCCCACGCCGGGGCCGAGCAACCTACGGAGTGTCTCCTTTCCCCCCACCCCCCACCGAGCCCCCCAGGGCCAAGCCAGCGAGGATGCTCAGCCCCTGGCTGACAGCACCATCCACCCTGTGGCGGGGACGATTGCAGAAGACCTCCGTGGGGTCCATGGGCACCGCCCGAGGGCTCGGCTGCGAGGGACCTACCGGACTGGTTGAGGGGGCCACGGCAGGATCGGGCTGTCCGGGGGTGGGTTGGCGCTCCGCAGCGGAGGGGGAGACCGTTTGGGCCGCCTCAGCCCTGATCCCCTCCAGCGTCCCCAAACCCTGCGGCGGCCGTTGCTCGATGCTCACCGCCGGCACCACCTGCTCCAGCCCATAGCGGCGCACGTAGAGCCAGGAGAGGACGCTGCAGTGGATGAGATCGAGCACCAGGGTGCCGCCCTGGAAGCCGAGGATCCCGGCCGAGAGCCAGACCACCAGACGACGGACCTCCATGGGCGAGCCACTGCGGCGAACTCCTGAGGG
>JAYKHK010000181.1:0-4959 GCA_035284785.1 Cyanobacteriota bacterium
TCCTGGCCAACCTGGTGCCCCCCGCCAAGACCGCCGGTGTGGCGCTGGTGCCCAGCCAGGGCTACGTGCGCTATGGCGTGAGCTGCATCGTGCCGGAGAACAACTCCACCTTCCGCAACCTGGTGAATCTGGCGATCGCCCGCCTGCAGCAGGCCTATCTGAACGGCGACGCCCAGGCCACGGCCACCGTGAACCGCTGGTTCGGCCCCGGCAGTGCCATGGCCCTGCCGCCCGAGCTGATCAAGGCGTTCTTCGAGAGCGTGCTGATCAGCCACGAGCAGATCCAGAATCCGGCTCCCCAGGCCGCGCCCAGCAAGCCCTGATCCACTCCGTCATGTCGTCTTCCAATCGCGCCGGATTCCTCGGCTTGCTGCTGGTGCTCTCGGCGATCACCGCCCCGGGAGCCCAGGCGGCCACCAGCTCCGCGCCCGCTTCCATTGATGAGCGCCTCAGCCGCATCAGTGCGGCCCTGCGCGAGCGCCAGCAGCCCCTGCCCGAGGAACCCGGCGACGATCGCCTGGCCTTCGGCTTCCTCAACGGCCCCGGCCTGGGCTGGGGGAACGCGCCGGCCTACGGCGGTTTTGGCAACTACAACCCCTATTACGGCGGCTTCGGTAACGGGGGCTTCGGCAACTACCGGCCTGCCTGGGGCAACGGCGGCTTCGTGAACGGCTGGCGCGGAGGTTTCCGCAACTGGTGAGCCCAAGCCCGGGAGCGGGCTTCGGCCCTCTCAATCTGCTGGTGGTGCAGGGCACCCCGTTCTGCAACCTCGACTGCGACTACTGCTATCTGCCCGACCGGGGCGATCGCACCCGGCTGAGCGGCGCCGTGCTCGATGCCGCCCTCGATCGGGTGCTGGAGAGCCCCTATGTGGGGGTCCCCTTCACCCTGTTGTGGCATGCCGGTGAGCCCCTGGCCCTGCCGCGCAGCTTCTACGACGACGCCACGGAGCGGATCGAGGCGGCGATCGCGCGCCATCCCGAGCGGGCCGGCCTGCGGATCCAGCAGTGTGTGCAAACCAACGCCACCACGATTAACCGCGAGTGGTGCGACTGCCTGAAGCGCAACACCATCGCGGTGGGGGTGAGCCTTGATGGGCCGGCGTTCCTGCACGACGCCCATCGCCGCACCCGCACCGGCCTGGGCAGCCACGCCGCCACCATGCGCGGCATTGGGTGGCTGCAGCGCGAACGAATCCCGTTCCACGTGATCGCGGTGCTCACCAGCGATTCGCTGGATCACCCCGACGCGATCTTCGATTTCTTCCTTGAGCAGGGCATCACGGATGTGGGCTTCAACATGGAGGAAACCGAGGGCGCCAACCGCCTCTCCAGCCTGGATCAACCCGGCCTGGAGGATCGCTGGCGGGCCTTCCTGGAGCGCTTCTGGGACCTGTGCGCCAGCCACCCCGGCGCGTTGCGCGTGCGGGAATTTGAAACGCTCTGCGGCCAGGTGGTGGGCAACAGCAGGATGGACCACACCGACATGAACCGCCCTTACGTGATCCTGAGCGTGGATGTGGAGGGACGCTTTTCCACCTTTGATCCAGAGTTGCTGGGGGTGCGCACCGAGCGCTACGGCGATTTCGTGCTCGGCCAGGTGGGGCGCGACAGCCTCGCAGCGGTGCTGGCCACGCCAGCCTTCGCACGCATCGCCGCCGACATGGCCGCAGGCGTGGAGGAGTGCCGCCGCAGCTGCGATCATTTCGCCCTGTGTGGCGGCGGGGCGGGCAGCAACAAATATTGGGAGAAGGGCACCCTGGCCACCAGCGAAACCCAAGCCTGCCGCTGGCGGGTGAAGGTGATGGCTGACGTGGTGCTCTCGGGGTTGGAGCGCTCGTTGGGATTGGGGGAGGTCAGGGGGCCATCAGTCCTGCCGTCCCGCGGGTGAGCCGCTGCAGCTGGCGGGTTTCGAGGGCAAGCACCCGGCGGGCGAATTCGGGGTCGCGCTCCAGGGTGGCGTCGAAGGAATCCACGGGCACAGCAAGCACCCGGGTCCCGTCGAGTTCGGCCACGATCGTGTTCTCGGCGGCGCTGTGGGTGAGCACTTCCAGTTCGTCGAGCACTTGGCCGGGACGCATCTGCTCCACCCAAACCCGCTCGCCCGCGTGGCGGTTCACCTGGGCTGCGCCTTCGATCAGGAGCAGCAGCTCACGGCAGGTGTCACCGGCCTCGGTGATCCAGGCTCCGGCGCCATAGCTGCGAATCTCCGCTTGCTCCGCCAGGGCATCGAGGGTGTCGGCCCAGGTCCGGCGGAAGAAATCGCTGGTGGCCAGCACCACCCGCTTCTCCAGCTCGGGCAGGGCGGAAAGGGCCAGAGGCCCCTCCAAGCTCTCCAGCCGCTTGGCCGTCTCGCGCACCCAGGCGGGCTGTTCTTGGTGTTGCAGCGCTTTGGCCAGAGCCTTGCCTCGCGTTGGATCGAGGGCCGCGCTGAGGGCTGTGGCTGCTGCCGCCACGGCGGGGATGGGATCTTGAGCCAGAGGCATCAGGTGGTTGAGGGTGGCTTCTGGCGGCAGCTGGGGTGCGGCGGCAGGTGCCAACCCGGGACGCTGCAGGGCTTGCAGGATCGCCACCGGCAACCGGTCCGACCAGGGTTCGGCGGCCAGCAGCTCTGGCAACACCTGGGGCGAGAGCGATGGCAACCGCTCCAGCAGCGGCGTGGCGGCCGGGTCGCTGCCAAGGGTCGCCAGGCATTCCAAGATGGCCCGCACGCCCAGCTCCTCGCGGTGGCGCAGCTGGTCGGCGAGCAGGGCCACCAGCTGGGGCTGCCCCGCCAGAGAGGGTTGATGCAGGCTGAGCTGGGCCTCGCTCAGCTCTTGCAACCGTTGCAGCAGCAGCTCAGCCCGTCGGGTTGCCCCCTCCGAGGGAGAGAGCGCATCGAGCATCTGGGCCTCCTCGCCGGGGCTGATCGAGTACTGGCGCCTCAGGGCTCCCAAGGCCTGCACGCTCCCTTCGCCACCCGCGGTGCCAGCCACCCCGACTTGCGCTTGCAGCCGCAGCAGCCGCTCCAGCGAGCGCCGGTAGCCGCTCAAGCGGACCTGCTCTTCCAAGCTGCGCTTTTTGTCCGGATCGAGCAGGGCGGGGTCCTCCACCCCGAGTTCTTCCAGCAACTGGCGGTGCTCGTCATCGGAGATGCCCAGTTCCTGTCGCATTCGCCGCAGCACCTCCAGGCTGCTGGCAGCGTTCACGTAGCCCTCGCTCAGGGCCTCGCGCACCACCCCTTTGTAGGCCTCATGGCGCTGCTCGCCTCCAAAGCCTGGCAGCACCCGGGCCAACACATACACCTCATCGGGATTGAGATCGCGCAGGCTGCGGCCCTCAAGGAAGCGTCCCACCTGCAAGCCCAGCTTCTGCAACTGTCGCCGGAACCGTTCCGCCAGATTTTCCCTGTCGTAGAGCGCTGGGCTGCGGTGCCAGCCGCGCACCAGCCAGAGGGTGCTGGTGGCGACCAGAGCCACGTCAAAGAGGTATTGCAGCCAGGCTGGAGCGAGCAGCAGCAGGGGCCGGCCGGCAAACAGGAAGAAGATGTTGAAGGCCAGAAACGTGGCCGCCAGAAACAGCCGGTGGCGGATCAATTGGCTGTCGGGTTCAGCCCCCTGCCTCCTCACCCGACGCCGCATCCAAGCCTCGCTGGCCCGGCCCCCGAGCCAACCCAGCCAGGTGAAGAAGCCCAGCACGAGGGGGACTGCCACGATGCGAGGGATGTTGATCGGTTCGCCGAGAAGGAAGAGGCCAGGGCTCAACAGCAGAGAGAGCTGATTCGGCTGGCGGGCCCAGGCTCCGGAAAAGTAATAGTCCCAGTTGCCGGCATAGAGGTAGTAGTAGAGGAAATAGCCCACCACCAGGCCCAGGTAGGCGTAGCGCTCAAACGCGAACGCCGGGGTGCCTAGACGGGCCCAGTACATCCGCTCGGCGTCGATGTCGATGCAGGGCTGCTGGCAGGCCACGCAGGCGCTCTGCTCCTCCCCGCTCGCCGTTGTGGTGCGGCACATCGACTGGGTGATCGGCGTGGAGCTCAGATGGGCTTTGCTGCCCAAAAGTCCCGTGGGAGTGGAATAGATGGCCTGCACTGGTGCCATCGGGCAGAAGTATTGGCACCAGGCTTTGCCGCCATAGAGCCAGCCCACGGCAATCGCTGCGGCGATGGTGAACAGAAGCCAGCCGGCCAGCACAAGCCGATCGGCATTGAAAAAGAGGATGCGCCCGCACAGGCCCACAAACAGCCAGCCGAATTGCAGGGCGGAGTAGTGCTTGGCCAGCCAGGAGTCTGGCGGCACCTTGGCGAGTTGCTTGCGGATCTCGCCGGTTTTGGGGTGGATCTTGGCTGTCTGCCGTTGCAGCCCAAGGGCTCGGGGAATCTGGGAGAGGAAGGAGAGGGGGCAGATGCGCCGCCATAGCTCATGGCCAAACACCAGCAGCACAAAGATGGCGGAGGGCACCACCGCGCCCCAAAAAAGCGTGGTGCCAAGGGGATAGGGCGTTTCCACCAGGCAGCGCCCCTGCACCTCCACACAGCTTCCCGACAGCCGCAGCGGACTCCAGGGGTGATCGGGAGTGGTGAGGCGGGCCGTGAAGGGATCAAAGAACAGCGAGCCGATGATCAGCAGCCACGCTGTGGTGAGGAGCCAGCGCACCACATGGATGCGTTTCTCGCTCAGCTGCGAGCCGGCCATGGCGTCTAACCCGTGATGCGGGGAAATTAGCTAGATCTGTGCCTGTGTTGGCTTCAAGTGATCGGGTTCGACTGCTGTGCTTTTGTCTTCCGGGAGTTGAAACTCCACCACGCTGACCTGGCGACACCATGGTGGCGGCAGGAGCATGTAATTTTCTCTTTCTTTCGCGGACGTTCCGCCACCTGCCCAGCCGCCCAGACGTAGGGCAAGGCCTCAGTGGCCAAGATCGGTGATTGGCAATGCCGAGCCAGCGCCAATCGCTGAGGTCCATCACCAAGGTGTCGACT
>JAYKHK010000182.1:0-7233 GCA_035284785.1 Cyanobacteriota bacterium
TGCGCCCCCCGAGGAGCTCCAGAATCTGCTGGCCGAATTGCCGCAGGCGAATTCCCGCACGGGCCAGATCGGGATCGGCGGCCATCAGGCCAAACACATTGCGGCGGGCAGGATCGCTCTCCCAGCCCAAGAGGAAATCCGGGCTGCTCAGATGGAAAAACGAGAGGGCATGGCTCTGGGTGAGCTGGGCCAAATTCAGCAGGCGCCGCAGCTTCTGCGCCGCCGGGGGCACCTGCACGGCCAGCAACTTGTCACCTGTTTTGGCCGCGCAGAGCAGGTGGCTCACCGGGCAGATCCCGCAGATGCGGGCGGTGATGCCGGCCATTTCCGTGAAGGGGCGCCCCTCGCAAAACTTCTCAAAGCCGCGGTATTCCACCACGTGGAAGCGGCTGTCGCAGAGGCGTCCTTCCCCATCCAGGTGGAGGGTGATCTTGGCGTGGCCCTCGATGCGGGTCACCGGATCGATCAAAACGGTGCGGCTCATGGATGCGGCGGTGCAAAAAGCGAGGAGTTTCAGCCGAAACGCAGCATCTGGGCTCCCTCCAGCTGGGGCAATTCCCCGGCCAGCAGGGGGAGCAGGGCCGCTTTGATGCGCGCCGCCGAGGGGGGGCAGCCCGGCAGCCAGAGATCCACCGCAATCACTTGATGGAGGGGCAACACCTGCTCCAACAGCTCCGGCACAATCCCCGGGGCGCAGGGCAGTTGGGCCCCATGATCAGCCAGCTCCACATAGCCTCGGCGCAGCACCGGCTCCGGCCCATCCCAGAGGTTGCGCATGCCCGGCACATTGGCCGTCACGGCGCAGTCGCCAAAAGCCACCACCCAGCGACTGCGCTCGCGCACCTGGCGCGCCAGAGCGAGGTTGTCGGCGTTGGCCACAGCCCCCTCCACCAGCACCAGATCCACCGCCTCGGGGTAGTGCTTGGCATCGGAGGCCACTGGGGAATACACCACCTCCACCTGCTCCGCGAGGTCAAACAAAAACTCATCCAGATCCAGAAACGACATGTGGCAGCCCGAGCAACCGGCCAACCAAACCGTGGCAAAGCGCAGACGTGAGAGGGGAGGGGAGGACACAGGTGTGGGAGGGCAGGTCATTGGTTGTGCCACTCTTGCCGCTCGCGGGCGGAGCGCAGGGCGGCGGGCCAGTCGCGGTGGGGATGTTTTTCAGCGGTGGTGTCATCCTTGCGGAACAGGGCGCCGGTGGGGCACACATCCACGCACTTGCCGCAGGAGGTGCAGGCCTGCACGCCACCCCAGGGCTCATCCAGCCCGGCGATGATCTGGCAGTGGGCTCCACGGTTGGCCACATCCCACACATGGGCCCCTTCGATCTCGTCGCACACGCGCACGCAGCGGGTGCAGAGGATGCAGCGGTTGTGGTCGAGGCTGAACAGGGGGTGGGAGGCATCCACAGACCGCTGGGGGTACTGATACGGGAAACGGGAGTGGTCCATCCCCACCTGCACGGCCACATCCTGCAACTCACAGTTGCCGTTGGCCACGCAGAAGGCGCACACATGGTTGCCTTCGGCAAAAAAGAGCTCCACGGCCATGCGGCGAAACTCCCGCAACTGGGGGGATTCACTGCGCACCACCATGCCCTCGCTCGCCGCCGTGGCGCAGGCCGGCAACAGGCGGCCACTGCCTTCCACCTCCACCAGGCAGAGCCGACAAGCAGCCACGGGGCTGAGGCCATCCAGGTGGCACAGCACCGGCAGGGCCACGCCCGCCGTGCGGCACGCCTCCAGCAGGCTGGCTCCCTCGGGCACGGCCACCGGCTGGCCATCGATGTGGAGGGTGAGAACGCTCATGACGCAGGCAATTGGCAGTGGGTGGCGCTCAGGCACTCGCTGGGCTCACGGCAGGCGGCCTCATACTCCGCTCGGAAGTGGCGCAGCGTGCTCAACACCGGATTGGGCGCCGCCTGGCCCAGCCCGCAGAGGCTGGTGGCCTTCACCATCGAGCAGAGCTGTTCGAGCTGTTGGAGATCCGCGGGAGTGGCCTGATGGTCGACCACCCGGTCGAGCAGCTGGAGCAGCTGCACGGTGCCGGCCCGGCAGGGAACGCATTTGCCGCAGCTCTCGTTCACGCTGAAACGCATGAAGTGGCGTGCCACAGCGGGCATGGAGGTGGTGTCGGCCATCACCACCAGCCCCCCGGAGCCCATCATCGAGCCGAGCTTGAGCAAGCTCTCGTAATCCACTGGGGTGTCCAGCAACGCAGCGGGAATGCAACCCCCAGAAGGGCCACCTGTCTGCACCGCCTTGATGCCCGAACCATCGGGAACCCCTCCCCCCATCGTCTCCACCACCGTGCGCAGCGTGGTGCCCATCGGCACCTCCACCAATCCAGGATTGGCAACCGACCCTGAGAGGGCAAAGACTTTGGTGCCCTTGCTGCCCTCGGTGCCCATCGCCGCATACCAGTCGCCACCCTCCCTGAGGATGGCCGGCACGGCGGCCAGGGTTTCCACGTTGTTGATCAGGGTGGGGGCGCCCCAAAGGCCCGACTGGGCCGGGTAGGGGGGCCGGGTGCGGGGTGTGCCGCGCTGCCCCTGGATCGAATGGAGCAGGGCGGTCTCCTCCCCGCACACGTAGGCGCCGGCGCCCACACGCACCTCCAAGTGGAGCGAGAAGGTGGAGCCAGCGATGGCCTCGCCGAGCAGTCCCTCCCGTCGGGCCTGGCGCAGGGCCAGGCGCACCCGCTCGATCGCCAAGGGGTATTCCGCCCGCACATATACATATCCCTTGCTGGCGCCGACGGCAAAAGCAGCAATCGCCAACCCCTCCAACAGGCGATGGGGGTCGCTCTCCAACACGCTCCGATCCATGAAGGCCCCTGGATCGCCCTCATCCGCATTGCACACCACATAGCGCGGGCCAGGGGGCTGCAGGGCCACCGTGTCCCATTTCAGGCCGGTGGGATAGCCACCGCCGCCTCGACCGCGCAGGCCGCTGCGCTTCACCTGCTCCCGCACCTCCTCGGGGGTGCACTCCAGCAGGCAGCGTTGCAACTGGGCGTACGCCCCTGCGGCGAGGGCCTCCTCAATCGATTCCGGATTCACCCTGCCGCACCCCTCCAACACCACAGACCTCTGCAAGGCAAAGAAGGGATGGGCCGGATCGATCTGGTGAACCGCCAAGGAGGAGGTCCCGGGCTGGGAAGCAGGGGCTGGTGTGACCAGAGGGGCAACCTGCCGCACCAGATCGACCGCCAACTCCCGCGGCACTCCCCCAAAGAGAGCGAGAGATCCATCGGCGGCCTCGGCGGCCACCAAGGGCCCGCGGCTGCACAACCGCAGGCAGCCGACAGGCTGAATGGCCAGCTGCTCAGCGGTGAGCCCCAAACCATCGCGGGCAGCCTCCAGGGCAGCCAGCAGAGCCGAGCTGCCCACGCTGCGGCAACCGCTGGCATCGCAACAGCGCAACCTCGCCGGAGGCGCACTCATGGGAGCCTCCCCTGGGATTGGGGCAGGCCGGCCTGGTCCAGCTGCTGAGCCAATCGGGCTGGATCCTCCACCAGCAGCCGCGTCACCATCGCCCCATCCACCACCAACACCGGAGCCTGCCCGCAGGCCCCCAGGCAGCTCACGTGCTCCAGCGCCCAGAGACCATTGCCAGCCGGATCATCCAGCCGCACCCCCAAGCGAGCCTCCAGCTCTCTGGCCAGATCGGCCCCTCCGTTCACGTAACAGGCGGTTCCCAGGCAGACGGCACAGCGATGGGCGGTGGGCGGATCCAGGCGAAAGAGGTGGTAGAAGCTGGCAACGCCCTGCACCCGGCTGAGGGGCAGCTGCAGCTCCTTGGCCACTTGCTGCAGAGCCGTTGCAGGCAGAAAGCCCTGGAGCTCCTGCACCTGGTGGAGCACTTCGATCAAGGCATCGGCCCGGCCGCCTTGGCGGCGCACGATCTGGGTGATGCGCCTGCGCTCATCGAGCTGGGGAGGGCCGGTTTGCACAGCAGCGATGCACCTGTTGGAGTCTTAGCTGCTGGCAGGGGGGATGGAGAGGGCTAGCGCCCGCCACAACGGCGGGAAGCACGGCCCGCTGGCGGCCACTTCTGTTGGCAGAACGCGCACGGAAGCGCTGTTCCTACCAGGTGAAGAAATTGCGAAGATGGAGAGCCCCTGCGGTCAGGACATTTAATTTCTTAGCGAATTCAAGCCATGGTTTGGCCATGATTGCCCAATCAATGCCAGGTCAACGTCGCCTGCAACGTTGGAGCTGGTGCTTTCTTGCTGCCTTTATCAGTGTTGCCGCCTCAAGCCTCGCGCCCCATGGGGCTCAGGCCAAGATTAATGAGCTTGAAGCTCTCTATGTCTTCGGAGACAGCTATTCGGATGCTGGCAACTCTGGCCTGCTCACGTTCGGCACCTTTCCACCGCCCCCCTATGCCGGTGGTCGCGTCTCGAACGGCCCCGTGGCTGTAGAACAATTGTGGACACTGTTCAACCCCTCAGCGGCTCCTCTGCGGCCCTCCAGGGCCGGTGGCACCAATTACGCCGTGAATGGCGCCACCAGCGGCACGGACAATCAGTTTTCGGTGAACCCGGAGTATGCGTCGTTTCGGCCATTCTTTGCCAACACGAGTGGTTATTCGCAACTGAATGCTTTTTTAACGCCACCAAAAAGTTTCCAGCCCCAGAAGACCCTTTTTGTGTTCTGGCTCGGTGGCAATGATGGCCTCTACTGGAACCTCACCCTCAATGCTTCCGGGCTTGGCAACACACCTGGCACCATTGTTGGAGATCCTCCCCTCACAGGACAAACCGCAGCAGAGATGCTCGACAATGCCGTCAGCAATGTCGCCATTGGCATCGAAACGCTGATTGGTCGGGGGGCCACTAATATCTTGGCTCCAAATCTTCTGGATTTTGGCAAAGCTCCCCTCTACAGCAGCAATCCAGCCCAAGGCGCATTGATCAGTGGCCTGGTGCAGACGTTCAACGCACGCCTTGCCACGAAGCTGAACTCCATCAAGGCGGCAAACCCCCAGGTGGATCTCATCGCCTTCGACACCTATGCCCTCTTTGATCGCATTCGCAGTCAGCCCGCTGCCTACGGGCTGACCAACATCAATGATCGCTGTCTGGTGGATCTGGTGATCGTTCCCGCATGCAATCCCGATCAATGGTTTTTCTGGGATGGCCTGCATCCCACCAGCAAGGGCCATGCGCTGATCGCCCGGGAGTTTTACAACCAAGTGCCCGGACCCCTGCCTCTCGCCGGTGCCGCCGCCAGCCTCGCTTGGGCCCGCAGGCTGCGGCGGAGGGTCTTGGCGGGGAGGAAGGCAGCAACCGTTTGATCGACGGCGGACTCACGACGCTCGCAAGGCCTCCAGCGCGCCCTGGCCGTGCAGATCGGCCAAGGCGTCGTAGCCGCCGATGGCCTGCCCGTCGATGAACACCTGGGGGAGCGTGGACTGGCCGCTGCGGCGTTCGACGGCGGCCCGCTCCTCGGCGCTGCGCACCAGCTGCACCTGATGGGGAATGCCAAGGGTGCGGAGCAGCCGTTGGGCCCGAGCCGAAAAAGGACAGCCACTGAGCACGGCAATCTCCACCTCATGGCGGCTCGCCGGGGCGGCGGGGTGGGGCTCTGGGGCGGCTGAGGCAAACACACCCATCAGCAGCTGCGCGCCTTTGCGCACCTGGGTGCCCAACTCAAGATGGCCACCCCACACCTGGCAGCTGCCATCGGAAAGGCTCAGGTGAAGATGCACCCCTTCAGGGGAGAAGGTGCCGTTGAGAGTGATGATTTCCAAGTCACCCTCAATCACGGCGGGCTGGGGCTGGCCAGGACACTGAAAAGTGGCCATCGAGAGATCGCCCACCACCCCCAACACAAAGCCTGAAGCTCCCCGGGCAAGGGCAAATTCCTCCAGGCTGCGGCGCAGGTCGCTGCCGGGAGCCAGCTGCAGCGGCACGGCATGCATGGGATCGGTTCAGGGGGCATCAGATTACGTTCCGCCATGCAAAGGTCGCCTGGAGCCAGGCGATACCCTGGCAGCGCCGCTCCAAGACGCGCCGTGGATTCCACCCCTTCCAGCACCCAGGCCAACCTTGAAGCCGCCTTTGGCGGAGAAAGCATGGCCAACCGCAAGTATTTGTTCTTCGCTGAGCTGGCCAAGCAGCTGGGCAACAGCGATCTGGCACGCCTCTTCCGCGACACGGCCAACCAGGAGACGGAGCACGCCTTTGCTCACTTCCGCCTATTGCATCCCGAGCTGGTGATTGCGAATGCCGCGGCCCTAAGCCCCGAGCAGAAACAAGAGATCCTCTCCCGCTGTTTGGAGCTGGCGATCGAAGGAGAAACCTATGAGTACACAACGATGTACCCCGAGTTCGCCGCCCGGGCCCGCAGCGACCACGACGACAAAGCCGCGGAGGAGTTTGAGGAGCAGATCGCCGAGGCCAAAGACCACGCTGCCATCTTCCGCCGGGCAGCGAGCAACTTCGGCTTTTTGGCTCCGATCGAGCAGCACCACGCAGAGCGCTACGGGGTGGCTCTGGAAGAGCTGCAGGGGAACGGCAGGGCTGGCGAGGCGGCCCGACCGTCGCCAGGCAAATGGATCTGCAAGGTGTGTTCGATGATCTATGACCCCGCTGTGGGGGATCCCGAATCGGGCATTGCTCCCGGCACAGCCTTTGAGGCGATCCCCGAATCTTGGCGGTGCCCGATCTGCGGCACTCGCAAGGCCAACTTCATACCCTATCGCGAGCCTGAATTGCAGGCCGCCTAACCGGAGAGCGAAGCGCACGAACCGCCTTAGCAAGACTGAGAGCCGCATCGCTGAAGCGCTGCCAGACCCCATAACCGATCAAGAACGCTGGCAATCCAACGGCATGAATCAAACTGATTGCTTTAGCATTGGGCTCACAGGATGCATTTACACAAAAAGCCTGATCCAGGCGCTTGATTTTTGCTAATGCCTGCCAGCAGCGCCTGATGTCATAGCGGGCAAAACACCGCAAAAAGCTATAATATTTCTGAGCCAAAAGCTGCTTGTGCGCCATCGTGAGATTGCCGGAAGACTGCAGAGATTTTTCTACTTTTCCGTAGGTTCTGTAGCGGGCCAATGTGAGCTTTTTGTAAATGCTTGCGTCCCGATGGCTACGGCCTTGAATGGAGGCAGGATGCAAGCACCAAAAATAACTTACGCTATCAACCCGTCTGACATGGCCACCCTTGATTGCCAATCGACAAAACCAATCAAAATCATCGATCATCGTGGC
>JAYKHK010000183.1:0-7461 GCA_035284785.1 Cyanobacteriota bacterium
TGCCATCTGGATAGACATGCATCACCAGGGCACGGATCTGGCAGCAGGGACCTGAGGGGATCGCCATGGAAGGAACGACGTGGGACACCCGCCGAGCGCCCCCACCCGAGTGGCTGCAAGGACTGCGTCGCACCGAGAGGTGCGCCCCTGGGGAAACGCAGCCCGGCCTGATCCTTGCTGCCGCCTGGGTGGGGGGCAGTGAGGAAGGGTGCCCATGGCGTTTCTTTGGCGATCACTGAGGGGCTCAAGGCGGGGTCCGGGGTTGTGAGCATGGTGCCGGTGGCTGGGGGATGGCCGGGGGCGTCAGGTGCCCTTGGTTCGAGGCGAGGGCGTTGGGGTGCCCTGTCCGGCGAGCGGGGTGCCCTGGGATCTGAGCAAGCGTTGGGGGCGGGTTGGTCACCTGGGGTGGTGCAACGTCCCGAGGGCCTCAGCCGTGCTGGAGAGTCCGGCCAGTGCTCCTGCCGCCCCACCCAAGCTCCGCGCCGGGCCCCTTCAGGATCGCCCCTGGTCAAGGGCTTCGCGAGGCGACGGCTTGGGACGTGGCGCGATCGCCCCTGAGGGGCTCACCGCGCATCAGCTGAGGTCTTGCCCCTTGACTGGCGGGGCGTTCCTTGCGGTGTCCCGTCGCTCCGCCGTTTGGCGGCTGCTCTCATGGTCAGCGTGGCTCCGGTTCGGGTGCAGGAGGATCCGTTTGCGGTGGTGGAAGCGTGTCGGCAGGCGATCGAAGGGGTGCTCAAGCTTTCAGCTGCTGATGGGAGGTTGATTCCTCGGGGGTGGATTGATGCGCCCTATGGAGAAGAGGAGATGGCGCTGCTGGAGGAGGAGGTGTTGCCGGTGTTGGAGGGGGTGCTCCAGAGGGTGGAGGAGATTGATGCCAGGGTGAAGAGGCAACGGCGGCTGATTCAGGCCGAGGGTTGAGGGGTTGCTGAGATCGGGGTCGGCCGGCGGTCGGCCCCTTTCTGCGGCTCCCGTTCCTGCTTCCCTTCCTGGCCCTGCTTGGCCTGGAGGGGATCAGTCGTCAGTAGTCGTCGGGGAAGAGCACCGTGGTGATGGGCCCTTCCCCCTCGCCGCGGATGTCGTTCGTGATGATCCAGATGCTGCCGTGCTTGGGTGTGTCGTAGCTGGAAAAGAGGCGGCCATCGCCGGTGCGGGCGGCTTCATCGTTGGCGGCCTTGTCGTCATCGCTCATGTCGCCCCAATCGCCCCGGGCATGGCGATCAAGAAGAGCCGTGATCTGGTGGTGGGGAACGGCGGCGGCGAGGGCGGCGGTGGCGACGACGCGGCCAAGGTTGTGGAGCATGGGTGGAAGTCTTGCAGGGTTGGTAAGGAAAGCCGGGGCCCCCCATCCGAGGGCCCCGGCAGGTGGCCTCAGCTCCGTGTGGCCTTGGCCAGAAACTCCTGGATCCAGATCCGGTGCCGCGCTTGGCGAATCAGGCCAGCCACCGATGGGGGGGAATCAGGAACCTGGAAGGCGGCACGGAAGGCACGTGAAAAGGCATCGCGGTGACCAGGGGAGAGGGCCTTGAGTTGCTCCTGAAGTTGGAGGGCGATGGCGGGATCCAGCAGGGCATCAGGGCTGGCGGCGTGGCTCTGGTGCCCGGTGGGTGCTGGAGCGGGCCTGGTGGCAGGAGCTTGGGGCCGTGCGGTGGCCTGGGGGGCGCTGGAGCCCTGGCCATGGCCTCGTGGCGGGCCATTGAAGGCTGCCGCGATGGGATTGGAGCCCTGGGAGGAGTGCCACACCGGAGCATTGGCGGGAGCCAGGGGGCGCTGGGGTGGCTGGCTTGCGGCGGTCTGGGGCCTTGCGGAGCCCTGGCCTTGAGTCTGTGGCGCGGGCCGCTGAGTGGCTGGGCTGCTGGTGGCCTGGGGTCGCCGCGGTGCCTGAGTGCCTGCGGCGTGTGGCCGCTGGGTACCTTGGCTGTTGGTGGCTTGTGGCCGTTGCGCGCTCGTAGCTCCCCTGGGCTGAGCTTGCCCCTGCCCCGAGGGAGCCCCCGACACCTGCCGCTGGCTCTTGTCATAGAGGGCCAGCCCAAAGGGATTGCCAAAGGTGACGAGCGCCCGCTACCGCTGCGCGGGCCTGCGGCTACATGGCATAGGTTTCAGCCTCCTTGAGCGCCGATTCATGGGCGAGGCCCAGATCGGTGTCGATGCCATGGCCAGCTCCTGTGCCTTCCCGGATGAGGGGGCCATGGGCCCCGGCGGAAACGGTGATGCGCACACGGGCGATGTAGGTGACGCCCCAGCCCGGCCGTTTGTTTTCGCCGATGAGGCGCTCAGCTTGGGAAACGCACTGGCAGAGGAGGGTTTGGCGCTGCCAGCCATCAAAGCCAAAGATGCGATTGGCTTCATTCAGCACCACCCAGCTCTGGAGGTAATTGACGCGGCCTTTGCCCTGCTCTCGGGAGGAGAGGTGGGCGCGGTTGAGGGGAGCGGAGAGGGCCTCGATTTGTTGGGGGGAGAAGCCGAGGTGGGCTGGTGGGGCCAGTGGCGCTTGTTGTTGAGCGGCGGCTTGAGCCCGATCCTCTGCGTCCGCTTCCCGGAGCATCTGGATCACCGAGGGGCGAGGAGTGGCGGCAGGTGCCCCGGTGGTTTGGGAGGGGCGATGGCCGTTGGTGGTGGGGTTTGGGCGGCCATTGGAGGCGGAAAGCGTTTGGCTGTTCATGGCGTGAGGCAATGAAAGTGAGCGGTGAGCGAGGGGTGCAACCCGCATGAGCGCAGACCACACCCCATGTGTGAGGAGCCTCTGGCCCCCCTTAGTGGATGGACCAGGAGCGGCGGGAGAGGAGGTGGGCGCCGGGGATGAGGTGGCCGTTTTTCAGGGCATCTTTGGTGGCGGCCTTATCGGGCTTGCTGGTGGTGGTGATGGTGAGCCATTCGGCGGGGAGGGCGGCTTCGTCGGTGATGGCAACGGCCTGGGATTTGCGGGAGGTGAGGGTGTGATCGGGGAATTGGAAGCGGGTGGCTTGGGGGAAAAGCCGGGTAAGCAGGGAGATGAGGGTGGCCTCCAGCGAATCGGCACGGGAGGTTTCGGTCGCGGCAAGGGCGGAGAAGCGCTTGGCTTGGGCCTGGTGGTAGGCGACCTCGGCGCGGAGGCGATCGATCACCCAGCAGGTGGCATCGGCTTTGCAGTGGAGGGCCTCGCGGTGGGATTCCTCGGCGGCGAGGGCTTCCTCCAGATCGCTGATGGCTTGGGCGTGCTCCGCTTCATCGCCGGAGTGGAGGCGATCGGCGAGCTGGACGATCCAGCGGGTTTCGGTTGCGAGCTCGATGCCCAGCACCCAGAGGGAGGGTGTGCGGGGCATGGGGGCAGGGGATGGCGTGAGGGGAAGGGCGACAGCCATGGCGGTGTGATGGGTGGAGGTGAAAAGGAGCGCGAGGGGCCCTCAGCCGCTGATCTGGGTGATTTCGAGGGGCAGGGAGGTGCGGGCCTGGAGCTGCTTGGCCTTGGCCAGGAGCGATGCGGTGCCCTGGGCACCGGGGAAGGCGATGACGGCCACGGCGGTGGGGGTGGCCTGGGGCTGGGCGGCGGCGAGCTCGATGGCGCGGCGGAGCATCTGGGCATTGCGGATGGGGCCAGCCGCCACGCCATAGCGGGCCCACTGGGCGGGGATTTCCTCTGCGGGCCAACCGAGCTGGGCAGCGGCGGCGGCGATCGCTTGATCCGCCCCGCGAGCACCGCCATGCAGGAGGCGATGCACCAGCCGGCCAGCGACCTGCGTTTGGAGAGCGGTAGCGATGCGCAGGGGCGACCAATCGAGGCTGCGACCACCACCGGCCACGATGATCAAAGCGCGAATGATCGATGGCGATGGGCCATCACAAGAGAAGACTGCAGGGAGCAGGCAAAGCGGCGGCTCGGGGCCGCACGACGCGGCGGCCGGATGGAGAGAAACCATGGGGATCTCCAGGGGATGAACGAAAAACGAGGAGGGAGAGAATGCAGTGGGCGGGAGCCCTCTTCCCATGGCCTTATCTTAGCAGTAAGGGCGTACTACTTGACAAGGAAAAACGCCTGGTATTGCTGAGATTCTTGAAGCTGGAAGCGGAGCACGGAGGCGAGAAAAAGCAGCGGCAACAAGGGCGGAAAAGGCTTATAGGAGCATCAAAAAGCACAGCCAACTGAGGCTGGAGAACTTCAGAAACTTGAGCCAAGAACCCCCTGCCCTCAGCAACAGCCGGCCCAACCCAATCCCTCTGGCTCAGACCTCCCGACGGCTCCAGGCGCCAAGCCAGCGGCCTCCGAGCGCCGGGACACCGCAGCCGCGGGAGAGCTACCCCGCCGCCATGACCTCCCCCAGCCATCCCGGCGGGGGCAAGGCAGAACCAATCACGCGAGCGCAAGTTTGCGGCCTGGCGTCCAGACGCCCCCAACGCCAGCCACCACCTCCAGCAACCAAGAGCCGCCGCACTTGCGAAGCCCTCGCGCCGCGTGACACACTAGAAGCCAAGCCGCTGGGTGCGGGCTGCTCCTGTGGTTGGGGCGTCAGGTGTTGGATTGGTTCTGCCTGTGCTGTTGCGTTGGCGTAAGCAAATGTCAGGCGACTCGAAAACTGTGACATCGGCAACCCAGGGGTCGGAATTGCCAGCAGAGCAAGCAGAACATCCTCAGCCTGGAGGAGAACATCGAGAACACATATTAATCCATAGTCTGCCACCGACTGCTCGCTGTTGGTAGGGAATGCTGTTGATGTGGTGGTCATGGGGAGACAATTAACTTCGGAAACTAGTCGTGCAGAATGTCACATCGCGATAGATATGTTTACGCGAAAGCCAGGCCAAGACCTAACCAGACAAGGATTACTCTCGTCTTCAGGTTCTAAAGACTACAAGCCATGATCTGACAATTGAAGTATAGATAAATCTTTAAACCACTCGTCTGGAAAGGTGATTCAGGAGTGTGCTGCTTCACTTTCGTAACTGCCTCAAGTTTTATCTCGCCACTAGATCTTCAAGGGCCTCGATCAGCAGCACCAACTCGACGGATTCGGTATAGTCTAGGGAGGGATCCTCTGCGATCGCGTGGTCCCGTCTGCCAGTTATAACGGCCTGGAGAGCCGTGATGAAAGTGAGCATATTGACTGCCTTGGGATCGGATGAAATTTGCTGGAGTTGGGAGAAGGCGCGCGCAGGTTCCCCAACTTCTATGGACTTGAGGACCAATTGTGCCAAGCGACCCGAGCCATAATTATTTTCGCCTCCATCGCGGCGATAGGCAAGATACTGAGCCCTTGCTTTCTGACGTGATTCTGTAGCAGCTTTGTCGTCTCCTGCATTGGTTTCGATAGCAGCAAGAATGGCCCAAGATGTCCAGGGCTCGGCCATATATCCAAAGGCCTCCTTGCACTCAATTGCTCGCTGAATGGTAATCTTGGCTTCGTCAAGGTGCTGGAGTATGAGCAAGGTGTTCGCAAGATTGTTCCATTGATGCCCTTCTCCGACTTGATCGCCAATTGCCCCATACATTTCTGCAGCCCGCTTGAAGAAACGAACCGCTTCCTCCGGACGCTCCAAAACATCGACATACAGAATGCCGAGAAGCCTGAGAGTGTCCGCCTGTCCATCCAGATTGCCAAGTTGCTCCTTGATCGCCAATGATTGAATGTAGGCATCCTCCGCTGCCTCTGCCTGGCCTGCGGCCTGATGGACACTGCCGATGCGGTGCCAAATATTGGCAACTGTGCCCAGCTCCTTGAGGCGTGAGAATATCTCCCGAGCTTCCGTGAAGGAATTCAGAGCATCCTGTAAGCGCTTCTTTTCGAGCCAGACCCTGCCGAGTTGGACCTTGGCCACAGCAACATCGCGTTGAGCCCCGCGCTGCTCGTCGAGGCGGATGGATCCCTCGTAGGCTGTGGCAGCCGCCTCGTAGCGGCCAAGAAAACGTAAACAGTCACCCTGTTCCGTGAGGCAAACCGAAGCCATCCGTTCCGCCCCATGGCACTGTTTGCCAATGGCTGCAAAGCGTCGACCGGCTTCCTGGGCTAGAGGTAGGGCTTGCTCTGCGCCACCTGCTTTTAACAGCACACGTGCCAGGAGAAAATATGACACGGCAAGATCGTATCCCGCCTCGGCATAGATCTGCTCACCAGCAGCCTTGCTCCGCTCTAGCAATCGCTCTGCCTCAGTGAGAGCCTCCCAGGTTTGGCCGCTCTCCATCAGTTGTTCAATACGGCTGCGACTGGCTTCAAAGCGGGCGTGCGAACCGCCAGTGCCCACAGCTGAGGCGGCGGCATCTCGTATAAGGCCCACATGCTCCAGTAGCCGCGGTTTGCCCAGAAATTGCAGCAGGGTGTAGAGAGCGGTGGACCGTGTGATTGTGATGGCGGGATCGTCCGCTGCAAGGGTTTGATCAAGCAGAGCAAAGAAATTGGGAACCTCATGCAGCGTCATCGTTGCCGCCACTTCTGTGTTCTGGTGTTGTTGCTGTATGAGGAAGTTAAGGTATGAGGCCATCGCCTCCTGCCAGCGCGGTCCATACGCTGTCTGCTCCTCTGCGGTGAGGCTGGCCTTGAGGTAAGGGCAGAGGGCCGGATTGAGCGAAAGATGGTCGTAGGAATTGGCCGTAGCAAGTCCAGTACCCACCAGTTCCCGCGCCAGCCCCTCCACCTCATCCATACCCCAACCGGTCATAGCCGACAACACGCCAAGGTTTATTCCTCCGTGAAATACTCCAAGCACACGCACTCGCTCCCGGTTTGTGGGTGAAAGACGTTGCAGGGAGAGCTCCACGCTGGCGAACAGCGATTTTTCCCGGTTGTCCGGGAACCGCCGCTGCAATTGCTGCATCAGTTCCACCAATGCGGCTTGGGTGGCGGCAACACCGCGCTGGCGCAGCTCCGGCCCCACCAGCGCCAGGGTGCGGGCATGGCCCTGCACGGCCTCGGCCAATTCCTCAATTGCCTCCCGCTTGGCTTCCAACGTCCCGCCATCTGGGGGCAACCCGTCAGCGGCGGCGAGGGCTCTCTCGATCAACGCCACCGCATCTCCCTGGTGCAATTGGCGTAATTCCCTCCGTTGGTGCTCCGCGTCAAACGGTGCCGGAAGCACCTCGCGGCTCGTGAAGACGATCCGTGTCTCACCCGCCCGCAACAGCCGCTCAGCAAGCTTCAGAATCTCCTCCAGATTTCGCTTCGCCTCCTTGCTCAGCAGCTCGGGGGCGTCCAGATATGGAGGCAACAACACGCTTTCCATGTTGTCGATCACCAGCAGCGATGGCTGCTCCCGCAGTGCCCGATCGATCGGCAGCAGCGCTTGCTCGGTGCTCTCAAACTTGGCGGTGGAGTAGTCAGCCCCCACCAGTTGGCGGCCGAGGGCATCGAGCACGGCGCCCTCATGGCTGCAGAGCTCCACACTCACAAAGGCGGCGCGCCTCACCTGCTGCGATCGCACCAACCAGCGGGCCAGTTCGGATGCCAGGGCAGTTTTGCCCTCGCCCCCCTGGCCGCGCAGCACCGCCCAGCGCTCCTG
>JAYKHK010000184.1:0-5569 GCA_035284785.1 Cyanobacteriota bacterium
AAGAGCCGCCGCGCAGCAGCCTGCTTCCTCCCTCTTGCGAAAGCCAGGCGCTCCCATCCTCCGGCGCCCCCTCATAGCTCTCGTGCCAATGGTCCAGGCACCATTCCCACACGTTCCCGTGCATGTCCTGCAGGCCCCAGGAATTGGCGGGAAACATCCCCACGGGCGTGGTCTGTTCTCGAACCCCTTTGTAATTGGCCAACTCAGGGGTGATCGTTTCGCCAAAGGCAAACGGGGTGGAGGTGCCCGCTCGGCAGGCGTATTCCCACTGGGCTTCGCTGGGCAACGTGTAATGGCGGCCTGTGCGTTGCCTCAGGCGGCTGCAGAATTCCATCGCGTCGTCCCAACTCACCTGCTCCACGGGGCGCCGATCATCTTCCGTCGTTGGCGTGGCGGAGGAACGCTCGCGATCCACTAGGGCATCGGCAACAAAAAAAGATGGGTTCGGAGACAACGCCTTTCCCCACCGCTCCCCCTCCCTGGGCTCCCACTGGGCCACCGTGCGCCATTGAGCCTGGGTGATCGGTGTTTGCCCCTGAAAGAAGCCGGTGAGCTGCACCAGATGCTGGGGACTTTCACTGGCGCGGCGCTCGGCTTCGGATTCGGGCGATCCCATCCAGAAGCGGCCTGGAGGAATCCAGAGGAGGGGGAGCGCCAGACCCTCCGCCAGGGGTTCGTGAAAGCCCTGCACCTGCCTGGGCTGGCGCAGCAGGAATGTGGCGGTACGGGGGCCGCTGGCGCTGGTGGTCATGGCACTAATTTATTTGATGCGCCATCAGCCGCCACAGGTGGCCCAGCGGCTTGGCTCGAGCCGTGGAGTCAAACACCCCCAGATGGCTCCAGAAAAGGATTGATCACCACCAGGCCTCCGATCCGGCGGCCATGGCTGAAGTCTTCGGAGAAGAGGATGGCGCAGCGGCTGCGGATCGCCGCTTCAGCGATCAGCGCATCAAACCAGTTGAGCTGTTCAAGGTTGGCCAACTGGTGGGCATCCAGTATCAGGTGAGCATCGGTGGACACCACCTCGAAGCCCGACAATGCCTCCAACAGTTCCGTAATCTGGGGATCGCTGAGGGGCGGTTGCAGCTTGCGCGTGGCCACCGCGCGCAACTCAATCAACACCTGAGTGCTGAGCACCACCTCATGCTCACGGATCACGGTGGCCAGCCATGGGCGAATCTGCTCAGATTTGGCCGGTTCGCGACGGTCCAGGCGGTAAACCCAGAGGTTGGTGTCGATGAACACCCGCATCAGGGGCGCTCGTGAAGCTCATCACGACACCAGGGGGCAGGGCTGGCGCTGTGGCTGGCGGCAGCCACAGCTTCAAAGCGATCGAGCGCCTCGAGCCGGCGGCTGCGGGCGTACACATAGCGGCCCAGAAACTCGCGTACCAATGCATTCACGGTGGTGTTCTCCCGCAGGGCGGCCTCACGGGCGCGCTGCAGGAGGGCGTCGTCGATGGCGAGGGTGAGATTGGCCACGGCAACAGCCTACACGGGTTCCGTGGAGCACAGCCTGCTTTCAGGCCCAGGTGCCTCCAGGCGCGGGCGAAAAGAAGGGCACGGATCCGGCGCCGAGGGCAGAGCCGCGGGCGAGCGGGGCGCCCTCCGGCGCTGTGCGGATCAACAGGCGGGGCCCATCGATCACGGGAGCGGGTCTGGACCCTTCCGGATCTCCCACTGGAATCCCTTCCAGCGGTTCTGTCGGCGAAGGGTGCTGGGGGAGGCACACCACACGAAAGCCGATGTTGTTGTTGGCATTGTCGGGCTCGTTGTGGTTGCGGTTGGCCGAGCGGCAATTCCTGGGATTGTTGTTCCAAGAGCCGCCGCGCAGCAGCAGGGCGACCCGCCCAACATCAAGGTATCAAGCCTCAGGGTAAGTCGTCCGCATACGGCAGGCCAGCAAAGAGCCGGCGCCGCAAGCGCCAGGTGTGGCCATGGGCCAGGTGGGCGTTCCAGCTGAGCAGGCTGGTGCGGGCATCCACAGCAGGCAACACCCCAGATCGCACTGCACGGTGCTGAACCATCAAGCGGCGCCGGCCTCGGCGCAGATTGTGGTTGCGCACCCGCAGCCGGCCGGGCCGCACCACGAATCCCACAAAGCTGGCGCCCTCGCGGCAGCGGCGGATCTGGGTTTTTACCGGGTGGGCCCGCAGCCGGAGGGCGGTCAGCTCAGCCTCCAGCCGGCTGCGGGCGCGCTGCAGCGGTTCGCGGTGATCGGCAAACAGGGCCAGGTCGTCCACATAGCGCAGGTAGGACCGCACCCCCGGCAGGGCGCTGAGGCTGTGGTCGAGGTCGTTGAGATGCAGGTTGGCCAGGAACTGGCTGGTGAGGTTGCCAATCGGCAGGCCCCGGGGCCGCTCCAGGGGCGTGAGCAGGGTGTCGCCGGGGAAGGCATCCATTGCCGGGCCATGGATGGCGCCATTGGCCAGGATCTGATCCAGCAACCAGAGGGTGCCGGGGCAGGCGATGGCAGCCGCCAGCTGGGCCCGCAGGATCGTGAGGTCGATGCTGGGGAAATACAGGCGGATGTCGGCTTGCAGCACCCAGCGATGGCGGGCTGCCGCTGCGGTGAAGCGGCGCAGGGCCCGGTGGCTGCCGTAGCCGATTCGATTGGCATGGCTACCGCAGTGGAAACGTCGCTCCAGGGGCGGCACGATCGCCGCGCAGAGGGCGTGGTGCACCACCCGGTCGCGGTAGGGGGCGGCACTGATCAAGCGGGGCTTGGGATCGCGGATGCGGAACTGGCGGTAGGGCCCGGGGCGGTAGGAGAAGGAGCGGAGCTCGTCCTGCAGACGCAGGAGCTCGGCTTCCAAGTTGGCGTTGAAGGCCAGCACCGCCGGCCGGTAGCGCTTGCCGCGTTGGGCCCGACAGGCGGCGGCCTGCAAGCTGGCAAAACTGGTCAGACGGGGATACAGATGGCGGAGTGGCGGTGCGCTCACGGCATCAGGCCGAGCGCTGCTGCTGGGACAGCCAGGCGCTGTGCTGGCGGCCGATGGCCGTGATCAACCGGCTGGCGTGCTCATAGCGGCGCAGATCGATCAGCTGGAAATCGTGCAGCAGGCGGGTTTGCAGCTGGATCAGCTGAATCCGCCCCCGCAGAGGTTCGAGGATCGCGAGCCGCTCGCGCTGAAAGCGGGCCAGGGCCAGCTGCTCCAGCAGCTCATAGAGGTTGGCCACCAGCCGATCGCCCAGGCCATGGCGATGCAACCGCGGCAGGCGATGCAGGATTGGAATGAACCAACGGATCAACTCCAGGGTGGCCTCCTGGATCGGCAGGTCTGCAGTGGAGCCGGGGGAATCAGGGGGCATGGGCAAGCATCTTGAGGTTTTTCCAATGAGGCATCATGATGTGTGGAATCCTTGCGCCGCAGCCTTTTCCGACAATGACTTCAACCGCTTTCTGGACCTACCTGCTGGGTTGTCCGAGGCGAGTGGGGGAGGCAAGGGTCGGGTCGAGGGCGGCTGTGGACTCCACGCAGGCCAGCAAGGTTTCGGCGGCGTAGTTGCGGTTGAACTGGCCCAGTTCCAAGCCAAGCTCAAGGGCGTCCAGCCGTGCCCTGGCCGTTTGGCAGCGGCTGACCTTCTCCTCCAGTCGGCTGCTTTGCAGCATCTGGCTGCTGGCGGAGGCCAGTGCGGAGAGGAGGGCAGCGGCACCACAGATCCATTGCCAGGAGGGCGCCTGGAGGCCCAGGAGTTTGGTGAGGTCAGAGGTGAAGCTCTGGCCACCCAAGGCAGGCGCGGCAGTCAGCACCGCTGCCAGGGTGCTGGCCGACACCGCCAGGCCGCTGAGACGCCTCTGACGGGGCAGGTTGCGACGCAAGAATCGCTCCAGCTGGTCGCGCTGGCGTCGCAATTCGATCAACAGCCGATCTGGCTCATCTGGGAGCGCCGAGGGAAGCCGGTTGCCAGGCTGAGCGGTGAAATCGGCCATGGGTGCTGTAGCGCGAACACGTCTCTGCAAGCATGAATCACGTTCCTGCTTTGCCGTGAGCGCAATCTGGCTAATGTCCAAATCCCCTCGGGCTCCTTTGCGCCGGGCTTCATGGCGGAGGGCCGGGGGGATCAGGAGCAGGGCGATCGCGAAGGTTTTTACTGAGGGCTGAGGTTCTGCTTCTCTTGGCTGTCCCCTCCATGGCTTGCATCCTCGCCTTATCTGCCAGCCTCCTGATGCTGGTGGTCGTCGTGGTGCTGCGTCCCACCTGGCTGGTGCGGCACCTGCTGGCGCCACTTCTGCCGGGTGTGATCTTCTGTGGGGACGGCCGGCGGCGTGAGCTGGCGCTCACGATTGACGACGGACCCAGCCCACCTTCCCAGAGCCACACCGGCAGCATGGCGCTTCTGGCGCTGCTCAAGGAGCTGCAGGTGCCGGCCACCCTCTTCGTGATCAGCGGCCACCTGGAGCGGGGGGATCCGGCCTACCTGGAACGGGCCCTCGCCGACGGCCATGGGATTGGCCACCACATGAACGAAGACAGCGTTTCCGCCCGCCTCAGCCCCGCAGAGTTCCGCCAGGCCTTTGATCAGGCCGCCGACCAGATTCAAAGCGCCGCCGCGCCGATCAGGCTGCCGTTGCATTGGTTCCGGCCAGGGGGAGGCTGGATTCGCCCCTCGATGCTCCGAAGCATCGAGGGGCGAGGGTTTCGGCTGGTGCTGGGTTCAATCTTCCCGTGGGACACCTTCCACCCAGCGGTGGGCTGGATGGGCCGGTTTGTGCTCAGCAACGTGCACCCGGGGGCCATCTTGGTGCTGCATGACCGGCCAGACACTCTCCCGGCAACGATGGAGGTGTTACGGCTGGTGGTGCCCGCCCTGCAGCAACAGGGCTATCGCTTTGTGACGCTGGATCGCTTGCTCAACATCTGATTCAGCTGCGGCCCAAAGGTCCCTCTGCATCCACCACGATCAAGCCAAGATGTTCGGCGAAAGGCAAAAAGTCGCGGTCGCAATCGAGGAGCGACAGGTTGTTTTTCAGCAGCTCAACCTCCCAGGTGATCCTGCCGCGAAGGGCACGGGCCTGCTTTTGCTTTCGCAAAGCAACCAGCCCATGTAGCCCGAGCTCAACGGCTTCCCGCTTGGTCTTGGCGCCGGAGGCCATGAGCTTCCGCCATGAGCTTGTCGTCAATCACGATGTTGGTGCGCACAGTGTGCACCCATTGACTAAACTATATCAACAACTTGTGCGGTTCACTCGCACCTGAAAAGCGAGGCGCCTACGGCGCCTGAGCAGAAACCCAAAAACCAACAGCCGCAACCCAACAGCCAAGGGTTAAGAAACAGCCAGTGTTGAGGGATTGAGAGATTAAGGGTTAAGGGAAGGGCCCTGGGGGAGGCACACCACACGAAAGCCGAGGCTGTCGTTGGCAAAGTCGGGCTCGATGTGGGCGCGGTTGGCCGAGCGGCAAAGCCCGGGAATGAAGTCCCAAGAGCCGCCGCGCAGCAGCCTCTCCTCATCGCTGGCGGTTTCGATTTTTCCCTTTGCCATCTCCGAGTTGGTTGGTTCCGTCGAGTTCAGCCAGGCGCTCCCATCCGTGGGTGCTCCCTCGTAGCTGTCGTGCCAATGATCCAGG
>JAYKHK010000185.1:0-6902 GCA_035284785.1 Cyanobacteriota bacterium
GCAGGCGAATCAGCTCGTTCATCAAGCGCGGGTGGTTGGCCGGTGCGTTGGAGCCCACCAACACCACCCCATCGGCCTGCTGCAGGCTTTCCAGATTCACCATGGAGGTGCCGCTGCCAAACACCCGGCTCAGCCCCACGGTGGAGGGGGCATGGCAGAGGTCGGAGCAGTCGGCCAGGTTGTTGGAGCCCAGGGCCCGCAGCAGCAGTTGCAGCAGGTAGGCCGCCTCGTTGGAGGAGCGGCCCGAGCTGTAGGAGGCCACCCGCTCCGGCGGCGGGCTGCGAAACGCTGCGGCGGTGAGGGCATGTACCTCCTCCCAACAGATCGGCTCGTAGTGCTCACGACCCTCGCGGCGAATCAGGGGTCGATCCAGCCGGCCCAGCCGGTCGCATTCCGCGGAGGTGAGGGTTTGCAGCTCCGTCAGGGTGCGGCCGGCGAACACCGCGGGCGGCACGGCCGCCTGCAGTTCCGCGCCGATGGCCTCCACGCTCTTGAGGCAGCGCTGCAGGGGCTCCCCCAGCTCATCGCGGAAGCCTCCATTTTGGCCGCCGGTGCCCCAGGCGCAGGAGAGGCAGGCGCTTTTATGGGTGAGCGTCTGCCAGAGCCGGGGGCCGGTGGGGGAGAGGGTGGCCCGGGCCCAGCCGTCAATCAGGGGCCAGCCGCCGCCGGCGCTGGCATCTTCCGGTGGTGGTGTGGCGGCCATAGCCCTCGGATCCAGACTCTGGCAGCAAGCTAGAGCGAAGCCAGGAGCTTGGGCGGAGGCGCCCTTGTGTTGGCGATCTTGTCAATTGTTTATTGCCAAGCCGTTCAACCCTGATTCTCCTTTTATACTGCCGCGTCCGATCCACCCTCGGATGACGCAAGCCACGGGCGCATCCCCCCCATCCGAGCCTCCCCACGCCGAAGACCTCAACGGTTTGCGGCTCTGGCGTCGCTTGCACATTCGTTTGACGGTGCTTTACGGGGGGCTCACCCTGCTTTCCATCATCCTGCTGGGGGTAGGCACTTACCGTTCAGCCCTGCAACGGGAATTGGGGGCCATCCGCCAGCTGCTCGCTGCCACCTCCAACGGCCTTGCGGCCTCCATCGATGCCGAGGCGGTGGCGGCGCTTCCCCCCGCCCCCCGCCAGCCCGCAGCCCTGCATCGCCTCCTGCTCACGCGCTTTGGCGAGGTGGCCCGCCAGGAACCAGACGTGCAGAGCATCTACCTGTTGCGTCCCACCCAGGAGCCCACCCGCCTGCGTTTTGTGGTGGATTACGTGCGCCAGGGCCCGGCTGGCCAGCCGGGCCAGCTTTATGACGCCAGCGAAGTGCCGCTGATGCTCAAGGGCTTTCATCAACACGTGGTGGAGCGATACCCCGTGCGTGATTCCTTCGGCACATCACTCTCGGCCTATGCGCCGGTGAAAACCCCCCAGGGGAAGCAGGTGGCGGTGTTGGGGGTGGATATGGACGCCAGCCGGATTGATCAGATCCAGGAGGATGTGCTTCGAGATGTGGCCCTTTCGTTTGGCATCACCACCCTGCTGCTTGGGGCCTTGGCAGGGTTGGTGGGCTGGAACCTGCGCGCGCCGCTGGAGCGCATCATGGCGGCCACGTCAGCCATCTCCAGCGGTGAGCTGGACACCCGCATCGGGATGCGACGGGGCGATGAGCTTGGTCTGATGAGTCGCCATATCGATCGCATGGCTGCCCAGCTGCAGGAGCGGGAATTGATTCGCGACATCTTTGGCCGGTTTCTCAGCACCCGAATCGCTTCAGAGTTGCTGCGTCAGGGAGAGAAGCTGTCGTTGGGGGGAGAAGAGCGGGTGGTCACAGCTTTGTTCATGGACCTGTGGGACTACACCACGATTTCTGAACAGCTCTCGCCCCCGCAAGTGGTGGAGATTCTGAACACCTATTTGGAGGCCATGAATGAGGTGCTGGAGCGATACCAAGGCAGTGTGATCGAATTCAAGGCCGATGGGATTTTTGCCGTTTTTGGCGCTCCCCACTCCCTGTCGCAGCATGCCGTGGCGGCTGTGCGTTGCGCCATGGCCATGCAAGCGGCCCTGCATGACCTCAACCGCACTTGGCAGGAAAACGGCTCGGCGAGGCTATGGCAGCGCAGTGGCGTTGCCTCGCTGCGCGGAAGGGTGGGCATCCATTACGGGGCCGTGGTGGTGGGCAACCTGGGCAGCAAGCGCCACATGAAATACTCCGTGATCGGCGACACGGTGAACATCGCCTCGCGGCTGGAGAGCCTTAACAAGGAGTTGCAAACGGAGATCCTGATCAGCCACGAGGTGTTCGTCCAGCTCCCCGACGACCTCGCCAAGCGAGCAACGGCCCAGGGTCGCCACCAAGTGAAGGGAAGGGATGAGCCGGTGAGGGTTTATGCCGTTTCCTGGGACAACGAGGGGACGTCCAGCTCGCTCTCCTGAGAGCTGGCTCCGCTTCCTCAACCCCGCCCTGCCGGATGATCCGGAGACTCCCGCAGCCTTGGCAGGAGCTGCGCGAGGTTGCAGGGCTGGGTGGTGGCCGCCAGCTGGGCACCGATCAGCCGGTCCCAGGCGGTTTGCACGGCATCGAGCGAGCCCGGCAGCACGAAGAGCACTGTGCCGTTGGCCACCCCCGCCAGGCAGCGGCTTTGCAGGCTGCTGGTGCCAATCGTCTCGAAGGAGAGCACCCGGAATAGTTCCCCGAAACCCTCCATCACCTTGTCGAGCAGGGGGGCCACCGCTTCCGGCGTGCCGTCCCGGCCGGCCAGCCCAGTGCCTCCAGTGGTGATCACCACCTGCACGCTTGGATCGGCAATCCAGCGGCTCACCTCGGCGCGGATGCGGTAGCGGTCGTCGGGAACAATGGCCCGTTCCACCAGGCGGTGGCCCGCATGCTTCAGGCGCTCCAGCAGCGCATCACCGGAGGGATCGTCAGCGAGGCTGCGGGTGTCCGACACCGTGAGCAGGGCGATGGCGAGGGACACTGGGCTGGGCTGCGGAGCCCCCCATTCTCGCTGTGTTGGCCCAGCCCCCCCTCAGCTCAGTGGCCTGGTTGGTCTTCCAGGCGCTGACGCGGAACCACCAGCGATGGATGAGGACGTCCCCCTATTTTGCGGGGGTAGTCGGCATCCGAGTTGGGATGGATCAGCAGCTCCTCCCCGGCAGCGATGGCGCGGCTGGCCACGATCACCGCCTCCCCTTCCACGAGGTCATCAGTGGGATGGCTGTTGGCTGGCTCGCCTGGATGGGGGAAGTTCCAAAAACGGGCCAGATCCCCACAGATCACCACCTCGTCGAGCCGCAAGGGATTGATGTAACCGTGATGAAGAAGTTGCGTTCGCTGCTCGGGCTGGAGAGCTTGGAGAGCCACGCGCCAATCCAAACCTGGTTCAAACACCCAAAGAATGGCACCTTCGGCGAGGGCGTCTCGGCTGTAGAGCCCCGTCCCGTGGATGGGGCTTGGGGCTGTGAAGTGGGGAACCTGCAGACCCATCAGCCAAGACCACCATTGCAGCTGTGGATGAGCTCTTGCACGTAGGGGCGCTCCGCAAGGCTCGCGGGGAGACTGTGAAGGAGAGCGAGGGCCTCGCCCAAGCGGTTGTGAAGACGCGCCTCTTGGGCAGCGTTGAGCGTATCGCTGAAGCGAACCTCCATGGCGTTGGCATGGTCGCGACGACCGATCACCTCAAAGATCTCCATGGGGTGGCTGAACCCCCTCAGTGTGGTGTCTGCCACTTTGACGATGAGATAGTCGGCTGATGAGGGGCCTAGAGCTTGCACCAGATCGGCACTGGCAAGGATGCGGGTGCCATACAACCGGTTGCTGTGCTCCAGGCGTTGGGCCAGGTTGACGCGCTCACCGATGATGGTGAAATTGACCCGTTCACGTGGTCCGATGTTCCCCACCACAACCGATCCGTAATCAATTCCAAAGGTTGTGTGGAAGGATACCCCTACCCCCTCCTGCTGCCACCGTTCGTTGAGGACATCGAGGCGTTCACGGCAGCGGATTGCCGCTTCGATGCAGGCTTGAGCAGGCTGATCGATGGGTTCAGGCGCTCCCCAAAAGAGGAGGGCGCTGTCACCGATGTATTTGTCAAGCACTCCCTGAGTGGCGGATGCTTCTTCGTTGATGACCGCAAAATATTGATTGAGGAGTTTAAGCATTTCTCCTGGCTCCAGGCTCTCGCAAAGGCCGGTGAAATTGCGGATATCGGTAAACATGATTGCCAGATGGCGCATTTCGCCGCGCAGGTCGAGGGAGGAACTGTTCAGCACCAATTGGCGCACCAGGGTGGTGGGCACATAAGTGGTGAATTCCGAGAGGGCTGTCTGCACAGTCCCAAGGGAGGAAAGGATTTGGTGGATTTCATAAATGAAATCGCTGGAACCTCGCTTGCTCGCCTTTGCGTTGAGGTGGAGCTGGGCGATGGCTTGAAGGCGTTGATGGACGTAGCGCAGGGGCTCGCTGATCTGTCTTCCGAGCAGGGCAGCCAAGGGCAAGGTGATGAGCAGGCTGATCAGGTAAGCCTGAGCCAGTTTGCTGAGGATGCGATTGCGGTCGGCGAGCACTTGCTCGGCCGAGATGTCAATGCCGAGCACCGTGTCGAATGAGCCGTCTCGACGGCGCAGGGGAACATAACCTGATAACCAGGTGCCCCACGAGTCCTTGACAAAGCTGCGGTCGGCCTCGAATTTGCCGGTCTTCCAGACCCGATGCAACGCATCCGTGGAGGAGCTGGTTGGCATGATTTCTCCAATCATGCTGAAGTCCTTGCTATTAAAAGGTGTGCCGTCTACGACAAACTCATAGCGAGAAAAGGGATCTTTGATGGGCTCTTTTGCTTTGCGCAGGGTGTAAATAAACCGCACGCCGCGAATGTGTTGAAGCCCGGAGGTGAGCGTTTTGTGCGTTTGAAGGTAAGCGGGGCTCAGCCTTTGGCTGGGATCTCTCAGGTTGGCAATGGCCTCGCCGTCCAGCTGTTCGGCAATCAATTCCGCCCCGTCATAAAGGCGTTGGGAGGTGTTTTGGTGGGCAATGCTCATGCTGCTTTGCACCACCAGGGCACCAGTAGCCAGGGTGGTCACCGTTGCCGTCGCACCGAACACGAGCGCCAGGGTGGGACCAATCCGGGGGCGCTGGAGCCGTGAGCGGAGCAGCATCGGCAGGGGCCTTCCCATCAGGTGGCCGTCGCAAACACGTAATCCCAGATGGTGAGGATCAATCCGTAGTTGCGTGACGGGTCACGGTGGTGACGCAGGTGGTAGTCGCCCCAAGCGAAGGTGCGTGTGATCGGACCCGACAGGTTGGGGTTGTGGTCGAGTTGGCTGTCGCTGCAAAAGATTTCATAAAAGTAGTGGAACATGAAGAGCAGCAAACCCTGCATCGGCAACACCAGGCAGATCAGGAGCGCCGGCAGGGTGAGCGTGATCCAGATGTCCAACGTTTCTTCAGGGCTGCCGAAGCAGAGCAGGAAGTGGTGCCAGCGCAGCTGGCCGTGCCCGCCGGCGTACCGCGGCCCGTGGTGAACGGCGTGCAGGCGATACAGAAAGTTCCATGCCCCGCGACAATGGGCCAATCGATGGATGCTGTAGGCCATGCCCGTCCAAAGAAGCACCGCCAAGACAAAGAGGAAAAACCCTCCCATCACAGGCATGGTAGACAACAGCCCATCACTATAACAAATCTGCCTCTTGACAAACGCGTGGTAAAGGTATTTACAAAAAGTCCTTAATTTCTTCGTCCTCGTCCAGCGGTTTTGGGCTCGACCTTGTGTTGTTGGAGGTTTGAAGTGCCAAATGCTCAGTAATCATATCGTAAGTTTGTTAAATTGCTTGGTGTCTGGCCGCTTCGGGAGGCCCTGCAAAGGGCTTTAGAAAGAATCGATGCCCCAGTCCCAGCTCCAGTTGGACACTCTCTCTCCATCCACTCAGGTGATTCGCGTGCGGCTGTTCGCTTCTCTGCGTGAGGCCATGGGATGGGACGAGCTTTTGGTCAGCCCCTCCCGCGCCCCTGCCACACCCTTCGCCCTCTGGCAGCAGCTCCAGCTGGCCAGGGGTTGGCGACAGGTTCAGGACGCCATGGAGGATGAACCCCGCATGGAGAGCGATGGTGACGATCTCCCCAAAGGCGTGCAGGTGGCGATCAACCAGCGCTTTGCCAGCTCCCACACCCTGCTGCGAGATGGAGATGAATTGGCCTTTTTGCCCCCGATCACCGGCGGTTGACTCCCAGCCATGGGCAACTTCAGGTTTCCAGTGTTTTGCATCAGCCTCGCCCGCGAAAGCATCGCTCCCGGGGAGCTTTTGGATCAGTGGCAGGATCGTCTGGGGTTTAACCTGGGCGAAACTCCCGCAGCCACAAGCCTCTTCATCGGCAGGGTGCGGGGCACCACAGCGGCAGGCCTGGCCCTGGAGGCGCTTGAGCTGGAGCACTACCCGGGCATGACGGAGGGGCAGCTCGAACAGTTGGCTGGCTCCTGCGCTGAGCGCCATGGGGCTCAGGCCGTTCTGGTGGTGCATCGGGTGGGCCGCCTCCATCCTGGCGAGGCCATTGTGGTGGTGGCCGTGATGGCCGACCGGCGTGGTCAAGCCCAGCGCTGCTGCCAAGACCTGTTGGAGGCCCTCAAGCACGAGGCGCCGTTCTGGAAACGGGAATGGGCTGGCGGTGCGGGCCGCTGGGTGGGGGGAAACACGCCTCTGGAGAGGCGCCCCCAGCGTTGACGGGATGGCCCCCCTAGAACACGGGCAGCCGCAACAGCTGGGCCCAAAGCCGCTGGCCGGCCTCCAGGTTGCCCAGCTCGGCCGGGATCTCCAGCAGCAAATCAGCCCCTTGCAGAGAGCCAATCCGCGAAGAGGCCTGAGTTCCCTCCACTCGCGCCAGAAGCTCTCCCTGCTCATCCACGTGGAGCATGGCTCGGG
>JAYKHK010000186.1:0-3225 GCA_035284785.1 Cyanobacteriota bacterium
CAGAGGATCCCGAATTCGAAACGTTCTACACCAAAAACATCCTTCTCAACGAGGGGCTGCGTGCCTGGATGGCACCTGCAGACCAACCCCACGAAAAATTCGTCTTCCCTGAAGAGGTTCTGCCACGGGGCAACGCTCTTTGAGTCTGCTTCGATTGGTTCAACCAATTTTTACGGGCACCTTCGGGTGCCTTTTTTGTTGGGTTTGCCCCACTCAGCTGATTTGGGGGCATTAAAATGTCGGAGTTCAGGCAGCAGTCATGTGGGGGGGTTTCTCCACGAGGAGCTTTCCCGAAGGCTTGACCGGCTGTCATTTTCCCCACCGGAGGAGGTGTTCATGGCTGAATGTTCTTATCAACAGGGTCTGCTGTTCGCGGAGAATGCCGGCTGATCTGGCTTTGATCGCCTGATCACGTCTCCTTGATCATTCGGTTCCGCCCCGTAGCGGACCCAGCGAAACCCTCGGTGTGTTTTCACGCCGGGGGTTTCGTCTTGGAGGACGGCTCGCTGACTTTTTGGTCGTTCAAGCGCCGCTTCACATCAGTGATGGCCCGAGGCAGGCTCCAACGAAGATCCCCCAGCTTCAGCAAGCGCCCGGAGAGCCCGCCGCTGAGGTGTTCCAGGGCTTGAAGCACAGGCTCCCGCTGCAGGTCTGCCGGAGAGGCCGCGAACAGCGCATGGGCCTTGCCCGTTTGCCAGTCTTTGAGCAGCACAACAGCTCGGTAGGCCAGCGGCCAGGGATTGTGTGGGTTCAGGCGTTGCAGGAGGCCATACCAATGGGCGGCCTCGGCGGGGCGGTTGCGAAGGGTGGCGATCAGAGCCAGGCTCCACAGCGCGTCTGGATCTCGGGGGTTGTTGTGAAGGCGCTGCTGGGCCCAGTGGCTAACGCGATCTTGATAAAGGAAGTGGGCATCCAACTGATGTTCCGGACCGATCCGGGCAAAAAGAGCTCCCACTCCGGCCGGGCCCCGCTCCATGCCCCGCGCCAGAGGGATGAACTCTGCATCAAAAGACTTGGCCTTTGCGGTGTCACGGCGCCGCCAAAGCTCCACCTCGCGCCCCTCGCTCCATGGCCAGGCGGCGACGCGCTCAAAGCGACCATCGCTGCGCACTCGATGGCTGAGCTCTCTTGAAAAGGGGCGATTGGTGCCCTGATCGCCCGTGGCCAGAAGAATCCACTGGCTTCGCTCCAGCACAAAGGGGTGTTCATGGCGGGCGCGGCCCAAGCGACGCCCTTCAATGCGGCCTCCGCCAAGCCGTCCAAACGTGGTCACGGTTTGTTCATTGAGTTCAGGATGACCAGGCACCACCAGCAAGGTGGTGGGCGCCTCCCCCGCAAGCGCCCGCAGGCGCCGGGTGAGCTGGGCCACCGGCGCCGGCTCGCTGCGCTGAATTTGGGCCGCTGCAACGGAAACCGCATGGCTGGTGGCTGCAGTAACCCCCGTCAGCAGGGCAGCCCATGCCATGGAGAGGCCCCATCGGCTCTTGAGCCAGCCACCCACCCCCCACCAGGCCCTGGCCAAGAGAATCACCACCAGTGGCAACACCGGGGTGATGTAGCGCGCATCTTTATTGGGACTGAGGGTGGTGAAGAGCCAGCCGCTCACCGTGCAGCCGATCAGCCAAGCCCACCCGTCGGGGATCGAAGGTCGCAGATGGTTGAGCTGCTGCCAGCGAGCCCGCCAGCCATGCCCGTGCCTGGCTGGGGCCAACGCCATCTGTCTCCGCAGAGCGTGCCATCCACGGATCACCAAGGCGATTGCAGCGGGTGCGACAGGGAGCAGCAACACCGGTCCCAGCTGAGCTGGCATGCGGATCAGATACCAGAACAACGAGGCCCAGCTCAGCACGGGCGGATCACCCTCGGCTGCGGCTGATTCCAAAACGGCCCGGTTGGTGCCCCCGATGGTGGTGATCCAGTTGTGGTGGAGCCAAGGCAGAAGCAGAGCCAGCACCATGGAGGCAGCCACCACCACCTGGATGCGGCGCCGGGGGCGGCCCATCCCTCCCTTGACGCTCCAACACAGCGGACCCACCAACAGCAGAAGGGCGCTCTGCTTGACGAGCAGAGCTGCAGCAATGGCCATGGCCGCCATCAGCAGCTGCCGCCAACGGCCGCCAGAAGGATCCGGGGCCTGCCACCGCCCCAAAAGCCAAAGGGCCAGCGCCGCGGAGGCCGCCAGAGGCAGGTCCAGCGTGAAATCCACCCGCAGATGGGCCAGGGCGGGCACCAGCAGGAGCAAGGCGGCACATAGCAGACCGAAACCGCGTCCGAGCAACTGCCGGCCCCAGACGGCCACCACCACCAGGAGCAGGGCATGCCACACCGCAAGGGCCCAGCTGGCCTGATCCGGGCCATCACCGGCAATGGCGATGACGGTGCCGTTCACCAGGGAGGCCAACGGTGGAATTTTTGGAGAGAGGTCGAGCAGTGCCGACCAACCGCGCCAGCCGCCGGAGGCCAGCAGGCCAAGGGCCCGCCCATGGTCAACGGCGCTGTTGAGGTAATCCGCCTGGTCCCAACTGGGCAAGCGGCGATCGAGGGCCAGCCAGAGGCGATCCGCCGCCGTGGCCACGCCCCAGAGCGCCGCGAGGCTGGTCCACCAGGCCAGATCCAGCCTCTGAGGGGCGATCCATCGAAGCAGGGAGGGGGGGAAGGAGGCGGGCAGCACGGCAAAGCAAGTTTCAGCAGTGTGCCGCGCCGGACCCCCAAGCCCAAAAGTGTTGAGATCTTTGGAGCGCATCTAGGGGGAGGGCGTTCAGTGTTCTGTCACACCGAGGGAGGTTCTTCAAGAAACATGTAGCCACAATTCCTGCGGCGCCTTGCGCCTGTTGTGTGAGGTTTGATCCCCATGAAACTCTTCCAGCAACTGCTGGTGGCGCCTGCGGCCCTTGGCCTGTTGGCACCCTTCGCGGCCAATGCCGCCGACCTGAATCTCTCCGGCGTGAACCAGTACGCCAGCGAAGAACAGGTCACCAGCATCAACCAGTTCAGCGATGTCAAGCCCACGGATTGGGCCTATGAGGCGCTCTCCAGGCTGATCGAACGCTACGGCTGTGTGGCCGGCTACCCCGATGGCACCTACCGGGGCCAGCGCTACATGACCCGCTACGAGGCGGCCGCTCTCCTCAACGCCTGTCTCGATCGCATCACCGAAATCACCGATGAGCTCAAGAAGCTCATGAAGGAATTCGAGAAGGAGCTCGCCGTCATCCGCGGCCGGGT
>JAYKHK010000187.1:0-12172 GCA_035284785.1 Cyanobacteriota bacterium
CCGCTGGAACAAGGCCATCCGCGCCGGCAGCGTGCGCCGCATCCTGATCCCCGGCATGACCCACAACGGCAACCGGGGGCCCTTCTCCGAGCGGCACCGGGAGGCGGTGATCGGGGCGATTTTGGCAGCCCTGCCAGGGGAGGCCACCGGTCGCTCAACCCCGGGATGACGGCTTCGGCTGCTCCAGCTCCCCCACCAGCACAAACGGGCTGCTGCTGGGCTGGCAGGCCCGCAGGCGCTCCAGTGCCTGGGCAGCCCCAGCCCCCTGCAGAAAGCCGTCGTAGGGAAGCGCCCCCAAGGCACGCTGATACCCCTCCAGCGCCTTCCGCTGCCCTTCGCCCAAGGGGGCGGTGGCCCACACCGTCTGGCTGCGCCTGAGGAGCCGTTCCCGCCAGATGCCGCCCAGAAGCACGGGAAACACCTGGCAGCGGCCCTCCAAGGCCTGTTGGAGCAAAGCAGCGCTGTCGATGCAAAGGCCCAGGGGGCCGTAGCCCCCATGGAGCAGGTGGCGCTCGCTGGCTTCAAGGTTGTGAATCAACGCCATGCCATCGCAAAGATCCAACATGTCAGCGAGCCGTTCGCCCGTGTAGCGCGCTCCGAAGTAGCGAATCGTGCCGTTATGGCGATCGTTCTGCCAAGGCCGATGCAGATCGTTCAGCCCTTCCCATCCGCAAAGGCCCTCAGTGCCTTGGTAAAACTGCAAGCAGATCATGTCTTCCCCCCGGCGCCATTCCATCTCCAAGCAGCAGTGGGGCAGCAGCGAGAGCCGTTCCCTGCCTTGCGGATCGAGCAGGCCCGTGCGGATCGGCAGAGCGAGGGGCACCTGGCTCCAGCCCTCCCCATCTTCAAGGGGCAGGCTGACCCCCAGGCCAAAGCTGGTGATCCCGCAGCGGAGCTGGGCCCACGCCTGCCAGCCCCGCCGCTCCAACTCCCCCACCAACGCGGTTGAGCTGCGGCAGCCCTCCACGTCCAAAGGGTCGCCGCCCAGCAGGTTGCCCCCCAGGCGGTTGAGCAGCCGGGCACAGCGGCTGTTGCGGGCGCGCTCCTGAGGCGTTTGCTCATGGCTGAGCCCCTGATTTCCCCAGATCAGCCCGCCACTGAGCTGAACAAAGGCGGCGTGGGGCGCGCCAGCCCCTTGAGGGGGAGCAGCCGGCTCGGGCAACGCCAGCAGCGCCGCGAGGGAGGCAACAGGATCGGGATCGTCGCTGGGGGCCCAGAGACGCAGGGCCGTGGGGGTGGCGTCTGCCGCGGGGGGCAGCAGATGGGGCAGATCATCCGCCAACGCCGCGAGCAGCGTTGGCGTGAGCAGCCCCCGCTCCAACACCCCGGCGAGGGTTTGCAGGTGCGGGGGGAACTGGGCCGGCGCCAATCGCCACCCCCTGGGCAACAGCCAAAGCAGGGGAATCAGCGCAGGCTTGTCGATGGAGCGGGCCAACCTCTGAAGCCAGGCCTGCCGGGTCAGACCGCTGCGGAACACACACTGCTGCAGAGCCTGCTCCAAGGGCGTGAGCGGGATGGGGCATGGCCATTCCGCCGCCAAAGCCAGAGGATCCTCGCAAGGGGACGGAGACTCGCCGAACGCCAGGGCGACCATGCCGCGGCCGTCAAAGGCAAGGTCCATCCTGCCCTGCCAGGCGATCATCAGCGCATTCCCCTCCCAACCGCACCCCATGGCCTATCCCCCTACGGCGTTCTTGGGCCTCGGCGCCCTGGGAGCCCCGATGGCGGCCAATCTGCTGGCGGCCGGCGTGCCCCTGGTGGTGCACAACCGCACCCGAGAGCGGGAGGCCACCCTGCAGGCGTCTGGAGCCCGGGTGGCCGCCAGCCCGGCAGAAGCCGCCGCCGCTGCCGAGGTGTTGATGCTCTGCCTGAGCGATGGGGCGGCGGTGGAGGAGGTGCTCTTTGGAGCGAAGGGAGCCGCCACGGCCCTGGCCCAAGCTGCCATGGGCTCCAATGGCGGGGCGAGCGCCCCCCTGGTGATCGACTGCTCCACCATCGAGCCGGCCCGCAGCCGCCGCCTGGCCGAACGGCTGGCAGAGCAGGGCATCGCCTGGCTGGATGCCCCCGTCACCGGAGGCACCGAGGGAGCCCGGGCCGGCACGCTCTCGGTGTTGGTGGGCGGGGAGGCGGCCAGCCTGGAGCGGGCCCGGCCCCTGCTGGAGCTGGTGGGAAGCACCATCACCCACTTCGGGCCAGCTGGAGCCGGTCAGCAGGCCAAGGCGATCAACCAGATCCTGGTGGCGGGCAGCTATGCGGCGGTGGCGGAGGCCATGGCCCTGGGGCAGCGCCTGGGCCTGCCGATGGAGGCCCTGCGCCAGGCGCTTGCCGGAGGCGCCGCCGGTTCCTGGGCCCTGCAACACCGCGCTGCGGGCATGGTGGCGGGCCGCTTCCCCCTGGGCTTCCGGCTGGCCCTGCACCGCAAGGATCTGGCCATCGCCCTGGCGGCGGCCCAAGAATCCGGACTGGAGCTGCCGGTGTGCCGCACGGTGGCCGCCATGGAGGATCAGCTGATGGCGGCGGGCCATGGCGATGAGGATGTCTCCGCCTTGGCCCGCTGGTTTGCCCTCAACCCAGCTCCACCAGCCAGCGGCGCAGCAGAGGCAGGCTGAGCCCGATCACGCTGGAGAAACAACCCTCAATCCGCTCCACCATCAAGCCGCCGCGACCCTCCAGCGCAAAGCCGCCAGCGCAGTGCAAGGGTTCCCCACTGGCGACATAGGCGACGATCTCCGCCTCGCTGAGCGGGGCGAACTGCACGCGGGTGGTCACCACAGCCAGCCACGCCGTGGGGGCTTCGGTGCCCAGGGCGACTGGCGCCGAACGGAGCAGGCAGTGGCCTGTGTGGAGTTCTCCCCAGCCCCCGGCCATGCGGCGCCAGCGGCTGATCGCCTCCGCCCCATCCAACGGTTTGCCAAACACCTCACCTTCAAACACCAGCAGAGAATCGCAGCCCAGCACCGCCTGGATCTCCCCATCGGCTGGCGTCAAGCGGCCATGAACGGCTTCGGCCTTGGCCTGCGCCAGCCGCTGCACCAACCGCAGAGGATCGGGCTCCTGCAACGCCTCCTCCACCACGCCGCTCACCTGCACACGGTGGGGGATGCAGGCCTGCTCAAGCAGACGGCGACGGGCTGGCGAAGCCGAAGCGAGCAGCAACATGGCAGGCGGCCGGGTCCGTTTCACCCTGGCATGGGGTGAGTTGCGGTCGCCTCCAGCCGCAGCCAGGAGCCATCGGCACAGGGCAGAACCAGCCGCTGGGCCCGCAGCCAGTACCCCCCCTCTCCGGGCAGGCCGTCGTGCCGCGCCCGGCCACCGGGCAGATAAAGGGGATCCCCCCGCAAGGGGGCACCGATGGCGGCGCAGTGAATGCGGATCTGGTGGGGGCGGCCGCTGGCGATCGTCACCTCCACCAGGTCCCCGTCGGAGCCGCGTTCCAACACGTGGAGGGTGCTGAACGCTGCCAGATCTGCAGCTTTCGCTTCGTGTGCGGCACACCAGATCTGGCCCAGCCGCGGGTGGGGCCGGCGGCCGATCGGCGTTCGGATCGTGAGCAGCTCACCTGGCCCCGTCGACTCCGGCAAACCACCTGGCGCCAGCAAGGCCCGGTACACCTTTTGGCACGCGGGCTGGCTGGCTTGAGGCCCCTCCAGGGCTGGCTGCGAAGCGCTGGCCAGGGCTGCGGTGCTCTCCCTGAGGCTGGCGCTGAGCCAGCGGCGCGTGGCGCTCCGGCGGGCACACACCAACAGGCCGCTGGTGAAACGCCCCAGGCGATGCACGGGCCGGGGCAGCCCACGGGGATCCTGCCGATGGCGGCGCTCCAGCAGACGCAGCGCGGTGTGCTCCAGCCAACCGCCCGCCGGCAGCACGGGCAGGCCAGAGGGCTTGTCGATCACAAGCAGATCACCGTCGTCATGCACCACCTGCCAGGTGGCTGGCACCGCCTCCTCACGCCAGGGTGGCCGGTGCCAGGCCAGGCGATCACCGGCCGCAAGGGGGGCTTCAGCGTGCAGAGGCTCGCCATTGCGATGGATTTCCCCTGCGGCCAGGCGCCCCTGCCACTCCGCCAGGGGACTGTGGGGGTAGCGGGAGGCGTAGAACGCGGCCACGCTGGCGGCAGGGCGTTCAACCCGGTCGCGATAGGTCCAACCCGCGTTCAACCCGGCAGGCAGCCAACCGTCTTGATCGGCAGGATCAGGATTGGCCGCTCTCGGCCCCTCATTCCACCAGGCCATGCTCCAGGGCGTAGCGCACCAGCTCCGTACGGCTGGAGGTGCCCGTCTTGATGAAGAGCCGGCTCACGTATTTCTCCACATTGCGAATCGAGGTGTCGAGCTGGCGGGCGATCTCCTTATTCATCATCCCTTCAGCCACCAGCTGGAGCACGCTCGCCTCCCGGGGGGTGAAATCGAAGGCCATGGCAGGCGCCTGTTTCTTGACGCCACCGGTGCCGAGCATCGAGCGGATCTCGGTAATCTGCTTGGCCATCTGGCCGATGTCGGCATCGGCAAAGCGAGCCGCCTCAGCCAGCAGCCGCTCCTGCCGCCGCACCGCGTTGCGCAGCCGCGCCACCAATTCCTCCGGATCGAAGGGTTTGGGAATGTAGTCATCGGCGCCGGCACTGAAGCCGGCGATGCGATCAGCCGTCATGCCCTTGGCGGTGAGAAAGATCACCGGCGTGCCGCCCAGCCGCTCGTCAGCCCGCAGCCGCTTCAGCAGGCCAAAGCCATCGCAGCGGGGCATCATCACATCGGTGATCACCACGTCGGGAAGCAACTGCTGGGCTTGGGTCCAGCCGTCTTCGCCATCGTTGGCCGTGCTCACCTGGAAGCCCTCATCTTCGAGAAAAGCTTTCACGGCGGTCCGCAGCCCCGGCTCGTCATCCACCAGCAACACCCGCACGGCGGGACGCTCGGCTTCAGGGGTGACCGTATCGGATTGGGGCTCTGGAGCCGAAGTGGGGCCAGGGGAGGGGGTGGAAGCCATGACAGAGCGCGACGGTCCCACCCTAAGGACGGCGGGCCCCGGGCACCACCTGGTCCCGCTCCACCAGGGTGCCGCTGTAGCCCAGGCGGCGGGCCTCTGCGGCCAACGTGGCTGGATCCTTGCCGGCGTGCTCAGGGAAACAGGCGGCCCACCAGATCTGGTGATCCAAGCGATTGGCGGGGGTGATGGCCCCGCCGGGGTTGAGCTCGCGCAAAATCAGGCGGCCATTTCCAGCGCCACTGCCGCCGGTGATGCGCATCGGCTGGGTTGGACTGCAATCGAGCACGTCGGTGGAGATGAAGAGTCGATCCAGGGTCTGCTCCCAGAGGTTGAGGCGCCAAACCTGGGGCTGGGAGGCATTGGGCTTGCGGCCGAACACCCCCAGCCGATAGCGCCCATTGACACCCACCTTGTCGACCAAGATCACCAGATCAGGTGGAGGAGGAGGCATGTCGCCGGGAGCCTCCTCCACCTCGGGGGCCGGCTGGCCGCCCGAGGCTGACGGCGAGGGAGGTGCTGGGGACTGGGCTGAGGGGGCCCCAGGTGCCTCTGGCTGGGCGAAGGCCTGGAGCGGCCTCAGGGCCAGGCACGCCGGAATCACCAGTAGGGCCAGAGCCACCCCCCAACCCTTGGACATCGCTGCTTCGTCGCCGCGCCAAGGGTCTGAGTTCACTTCAAGATGTCGTTTTGACAGCATGCCCCCATGCTGACGTACCTCGATCACCACGCCACAACACCCTGTGCCAGCGAAGTTGTGGACGCGATGGCGCCCTGGTGGCAGGAGCACTTCGCCAACCCCTCCAGCCGCCTCTATCGCCCTGCCTTGGAAGCCTCCGCTGCGGTGGAGCATGCCCGCTCCCAGGTGGGCCAGGCCCTGGGGATGAAAGAAGAGGCGGTGGTGTTCACCAGTGGCGCCACAGAAGCCAACAACCTGGCCCTGCGCGGCGCCGTCGAGGCCGCTGGGCGGGCGGGCAATCCCCGCCGGGCCCTGGTGACCCTGGCCACAGAGCACCGGGCCGTGCTCGACCCCCTCACCGCCCTGGCCCGCCAGGGCTCTCCCCTCACCGTGCTACCGGTGAAGCCCGATGGGCTCCTCGATCTGACCGATCTCGAGGCCGCCCTGGGCCCAGACACCCTGTTGGTTTCCGTGATGGCAGCCAACAACGAGATTGGCGTGTTGCAGCCCCTCACCGCCATTGCGGCCCTCTGCCGCCGCCAGGGCGTGCTGCTGCACTGCGACGCCGCCCAGGCCGTGGGCCATCTCCCTTTGAACATGGCTGAACTGGGGGTGGATCTGCTCACCCTCTCCGCCCATAAGTTTTATGGGCCGAAGGGGATTGGAGCGCTGCTGATCCGTCCCGGAGTCAGCATCGCCCCCCAGCAGCTTGGAGGTGGGCAGGAACGGGGCCTGCGGGCGGGCACGCTGCCTGTGCCTCTGATCATCGGCCTGGCGGTTGCCCTGCGGATGGCCCTGGCCGATCGTCTGGAGCGCACCCAACGACTCGCGGCCCTGCGCGATGAGCTGTGGCACCAACTGGAGGCGATGGGCGGCATCCGCCGCAACGGCTCCGCCGACCAGTGCCTGCCCCACAACCTCAATGTCAGCGTGGCTGGCGTCGACGGAACCCGACTGCACCAGTTGCTACGCCGCAGACTGGCAGTGAGCAGCGGCTCGGCTTGCAGCCAGGGCAGCCCCTCCCACGTGTTGGCGGCCCTGGGCCGCAGCCGCCAGGAGGCTGGGGCCTCGATCCGCTTCGGGCTCGGCCGGCACACGGACAAGGCACAGGTGGCCGAGGCTGGGGCGGCGGTGCAGGAGGCGCTGACCAACCTGCGCCGCTCTCCCTAGGTTGTGGGGGCACCGTTCCCTTTGGCCAGATGAACGCGCCCCCGTTGCACCCACGGCTGGATGTGGGGCTGGCCCTGCGGGAGGGCTGGCAGGCATTCCAACGGGCGCCTTGGCCGTTTGTGGGTTTTTCTCTGCTGCTCACCGCCCTGCAGCTCGCCCTGCAGGCCCTGCAGCCCCCCTTCTCCGTCGACAAGCTTCCGGCTCCCCTCAATCCCGAAACCGCTGCCACGGACTGGCTGGCGCTGCTGCCCTGGTTGCGCTACGGCATCGTGAGCTTTTGCCTGCTGGTGTTCAACGTGTTGGCCGGCGTGGTGCTCAACCTCTGGGGCACCTGCGGGATGGTGCGGGGAGCCTGGCTGGCCTTGGGGGGCACTCGACCAAGCTTCTCGTCCTTCACCGATTGGGATCCAAGGGCCCTGCTAAGGCTTTACCTGCCGGGCTTCCTGCTCGGCTGCGGCTTGCTGGCCGCCATGGTGATGGCCATTCTGCTCGCGGTGGTGTTAAGCCAGGCCAACATCCTGTTCGCCCTGCTCCCCGGACTTCTCCTGCTGGCGGGGGTGCTTTATCTCAGCGTGAGTCAGTTTTTTCTGCCTCAGGTGGCTCTCCTCCACGATGACCATCCCTTTGCCGCCCTGGCCCGAGGACACCAGGTGGTGGATCCGGCCTGGCCACAAGTGGTGCTGCTGGCCATGTTGAACGTGGGGTTGCTGGTGGCAGGGTTGCTGGCCTGTGGCGTGGGGCTGTTCGTGGCGATGCCGGTGATGGTGTGCGTGGCAACGGCGGCCTACAAGCAGCTGTTCGGTTCGGAAGACCGCACAGGCCTCACCCATCGCCTGCCGGAAGGGTCCACCTAGCGAAATGGGCCGGCGGTGAGCAGCACAAACCCCAACACGCCAACCACCGCCAGCAGACATTGGGCCAGGCGACTCACGAGCATGCCCGCCACCACCGCCAGCCCTACCAAGAGGGAACGCCTGAGGCGCAACAAACCCAAAGGGCCCAGCGAGGTGGGGGCGGTGAGCAGCTCCCCGATGGCCGCTCCGAGCAAGGGGCCGAGCAGGGCACCGATCAACGGCCCACCTACGGGCAGAGCGGGGAGCAGCCCAAACAAACCTGCTGCCAATCCAAGGCCCGAGCCGATGTAAGCCCAGCGGGTGGCCTGCATGCGCGCCGCCCCGAGCACGAGCCCCAGCGCGTCGGCGCCCCAGCCCAACAGCAAAATCACCCCAGCGAGCAGCAACGCCGGCCAGCCAGCGCTCCAGCCCACAGCCCACAGCCAGAGGAGAGCTCCCAACGGCAAAAGGGCCAAGCCCGGGAGCACCGGTAGCAGGGTGCCAGGGATCGCCATCAGCTGCACAGCCAACGCAGCCCACCAGAGCCAATCACTACGGGCCAGGTGGGGTAGAGCAAGCTGGGGAAGAAGCTGCGGGATGGACTGCGGGAGATTCAAGGGGGAAACGCCTGCTCCAAAGAAAAGGAATCAGCAAAACTGTAGATCTTTACCCCGACGGATCAAGGCCACGGCAAGATCATGAGCCGATGAAGATAAAACGACTCCTTCGTTAGTGAAACCGACGAGTCGATGGATCTCTAAACCTTGCTTTAATCGACCTGCAGCCGATGCAAGCCCGCCCGTGAACGTTTGATCAAGCCTCCATCGGAGATTTGGTCGTCGAGCCCGAGGTCTGGGTGAAGAGAGTGAGACCGACAAGGACCGAAACAAGTGTGAAAAACGACTGAAACATCGTGTTGTTCGCGACCCAATGCAATGGGGCCCAGAGGGCAATGGCCATCGCCACTGCCACAAGCTTCAACCAGATTCTGTGATCGCGCAGAGCCAAGCCAAACATTGCCAGGAGGGCTGGATAGAGCATGATGTTGTCATAAGGATGGTGATAAAACACCACGCTGCCTACAACGCCGCAGAGGGCTTGAAGCCTCAGGGTTGGCGATTTGTCATCCAACAGTTTGGATTGGGAGGCTCCGAAGTTCGAACGGGGGAGAGAACCAGCAAATGAGGTCTTTTTCGTCAACAGCCCTATTGCCAGAAACCCGATCAGGAGAAGCAACAGGAAAGCAGCCGTGCCGGCGCCAAGCAAATTCATCAGGTTCTTCGTACCCGCATGGGCAAAGCTGAAACGTTCCGGCTGCAACCAAACCTCCAAGTAGCGCAAGGGGGAAACGTTGGTGTGCGCCAAGGCCACAGCCCCCAAGCCCAGGAGAGCTGCCAGGCCAATCAGAAGACCCTTGCGGTTGGAGCGCCAGAGCAACGGCAGAGCAAAGGTCAGGGCGATCTGCGGTTTGAGCATGGCGGCAGCCCAACAGAGCCCTGCCGCTCGAGGCATCTGACGGTTCAGCAGGAGCCACTGCAGGCTGATCAAACCCATGCAGAGAAGGGAGAACTGCCCCTGAAACAAGCAATAGCTGTTGCCACTGATCGCCACCGGAGCCAGCGCGCCCAGCAGCGCAGGGGTCAAACCGGCGAAGCGAAGGGTTCGCCACCCAATCCAGGCAAACAGTGCCATGGAGGCAATACTTAATGCAAATATGACGCCCCAGGCCTGGGTCATGCCGCCGATGCCAAAGAACGCCGCGAACATGGGTAGGGCATAGGGGGGATAGACGGAATAAGGGAAGCTGTTGGGCACAGGATGGGGCACCAAAATTCTCATTGGATACAGCCCTTCCTTGAAGACGGCGTATTCCCTGAATCGGGTGATCAGATCGGCCGCCGGATGCCGAAGACCCGCGGCCATTCCATGCAGAAGGAAGTAAACGGTTGTGATCAGCAGCAATGCCAGCAGCACCCACTGCAGGCTCCGTTTGAGCGGGATCAGTGCTTGCTTAATGAACACCCAACCAAAGCAAAGGACCGAATAAAAGAAGTAAAGCGCATGGAGAGCGAAGGCCGCCAAGGCGAGCCTGAAACCTCCCTGCTGAAAACACAGGGCGTAGAAGCCTCGATTGAGAGCAGCAATCAAACCCAGGCTCAGCAAGGGAAAGGGCCAGAGTTTGGGGTAGAAGGGGGTGACGCCAACAGCCAGGAGGGTCAGTAGAACCAGGAGGCTGCTCAATTTGGCCGTTGGGTCGAGATTCAGTGGGGCGGTTGGCTCGCTCTGTTTCAGGAGCAACTTGCTCCAAGGGATGGCCCGCTTCTGGATATCGGTGCGGAGCATCAAGGCCAGACTCCAGGACTTGTGGTGGGTGCCCTGAATAGCGGGATCCAGCAGGATCCGTGCACCTGAGCCGTGCAGCCGAAGCCCGAAGTCAATGTCCTCAATGGAGGGCTGGGGATAGGCCCGGGCGTCAAAGCCCCCCTGGGCGAGAAAAGGATCGCGGCGCACCGCCCCGCAGCCAGCCCAGAACGTGCTGGCGGGGCCTGGGTGGCTGGTGTGGGTGTAGTGGTGAAGAAGGTTGCGGAAGCGACTCACCAGGCCAGGCGCGGATGGATGGGCGTCGTAGCTGCCAAACACAGCGCTCAGGCCAGGATCGGAGCTGAATGTGGCGCGAACACGATCGACAGCATCCGCATGCAGCTCAACGTCCGCATCCACAAAGAAAAGAATTGGCCCACGCGCCTCCCTGGCGGCGAGATTGCGGGCTGCTGCAGGACCTTGACGGGTTTGGGTCTCCAAAAGGATCGCCCTGGCAGGGATCAGCCCCTCCGCTGGCGGTGACGGTGTGCCGTCAAAAACCACGAGCAGCTGATCCCCCTCCCCCAACCCTTTTGCAGCAGCTTGAACACAGCGCTGAAAAGTGGCCCCCCAGTCGATCGTGGGCATGATCAGGCTGATGGCCGGTGGGTGGGAATTCATGGCTGGGCCAGGAGCACAGAGGGAACTGGGCAGGGATGGGCCGAAAGAGTTGCAGCCATGGTTTTGCTCGATGTAGATCCCCAACCCAGTGATTGATGAAGCGGAGCAACTATGGACAAAAGAAATTGGAAGCGCACATGGAAGACAAAACTGGCAATCAACTTTTGGGGGTCCTCTCCCCAGCCTCGATGTATTCAGCATCCTGATTCACCAGCCAGGGATCTAAAGCGCTGGAGGGTTCAAGAATGGCTCGGGCAGTGAGGATTCCTGTCATCATCGAATGATCTTGATTATTGTAACGATGCATGCCGTTGCGGCCCACCTGATGCAGTCCGGGGCAGTGATTTGCAAGAGAAGCTTTGATGCTGTCAATACTATTTTGATATTGGTCATCGTAAACGGGGTAAGCCTTGGCCTGCCTCACCACACAGCCATCCACAACATCACCGGGATTCGCCAATCCCAGCTGGGTCAGTTCTTTAGCAGCAAAAGCGACGAGATCGTGATCAGATTGTCGCCAGAGTGAATCATTTTCAAAACAGAAATATTCCATCCCATAGCAGAGTCGCCCTGAGCCGTCTAGCATGTCAGCAGACCAATTCTTAAAGTTTTGGATCCGTCCAACACTTAGATCAGGGTTGTGGATATAAAGCCACTGATCAGGGAAGGTTGTGCGGCTGTTCAGAATCAGGGCAACAAGAATGAAATCTCGATAGTTGAGTTTCGCGGCTGCTTGCAGGGTTTCGTCTGGGAGCTGCGGGTGGATGGCGCGGATGACAGAGCCGAGAGGAGCAGAACTGATCAGGTGTTGGTAAGGGCCGCTTCGTTCGTGAGCGCCCTTGACTTCCAGGTGCCAACAACCCTTAGCGGGGTCATGATGGAGTCCTTCAACCCTGCTGCTAAAATGGATTCTCCCGCCACGGGCTCGAATCTGATCTGCGGCTGCCTCCCACATCATTCCCGGGCCAAGCCGGGGGTAGCGAAAGGTTTTGATGAGAGTTTTGATCTGTCCAGCCCGCTTGCCTTTGCCAGCTGGGCGACCTACGCCCAGAGAGGCCAACGCTGCGGTAGTGAGGGATAGGCCTTTAATGCGCTGCGCAGCCCAATCCGCTGTGATTTTGGAGCAGGGTTGGCCCCAAACCTTCTCGGTGTAACTTTTAAAAAAAGTACGATACAGGCGAGAACCAAACTTATTTGTGACCCATTCTTCAAGATTAAGGGGGTTGGGATTACGAACGACCTTCGCTTTAAGATAGGAAGCTACGCTCAAAAATGATTCACGTTTACCCAGGTTTTCAATGACTTCACTCGCCTCTAGTGGATAACTATAGAATTTGTGGTTGTAATAGATACGAGACAGGCGTTCATTTTCAAGCATCCCCTCAGGGAGGATTTCATCCCAAAGTGCTTCGATCTCGTTCGATTTAGAAAAGAAGCGATGGCCACCGATGTCGAAGCGAAAGCCCTTGTAAACGACGGTGCGAGAGATGCCGCCAACGTAAGCTCGATCAGATTCAAAGACATCAAC